>DCOU01000138.1 GCA_002322525.1 Candidatus Omnitrophica bacterium UBA1562
GCATCAAAGTCTGGGCCGTCCACACAGCCGAATGCGGTTTTACCGCCGACAGTGCAACGGCAGGAACCGCACATACCTGTGCCATCCACCATAACCGGATTAAGGCTGACTATGGTTTTGATTTTATAAGATTTGGTCAACTCGGAAACCGCCTTCATCATAGGAAGCGGGCCTATACAATAAACCAAATCCGGAAATTTGGTATGCTGAGATTTCTCTACTACCTCCAATAGTTCCTTTAGCACATCCGTAACAAAGCCTTTGCGGCCATAAGAGCCGTCATCAGTAGTAATAAACAACTCATCGCAAATCTTCTGCATTTTATCTTCTAAAATTAATAGCTCTTTTGAACGCGTACCAATTATACCCAAAACACGGTTACCAGCTTCTTTAAGGGCTCTGGAAACAGGATAAACCTCAGCAATTCCCACGCCGCCGCCAATACAAATAACAGTACCTGTCCTCTTCGTTTCTGTAGGATGACCTAATGGCCCGAGAATATGCTGGATAGAATCACCTTCATTAAACGTCCCCAGCTTTTTAGTAGTAAACCCGACTTCCTGAAATATTAAAGTAATCGTCCCTCCAGCCTTATCCCAGTCTGCTAATGTTAAAGGTATGCGTTCGCCCTTTTCATCAATAACAACCACGACAAATTGGCTGGCTTTGGCTTTTTTGGCTATTTGTGGCGCCTCTACTGTAATCTGAGTTATCTCTTTGGCTAAATTTTCTTTATCAATTATCTTGAACATGCTTTTATCCAGGGACATTTCTTAACCCAATCAAGGACCGTTTCTTAACCCAATCGGAGAAGTGTCCCTCTCTTCGATTATCTCTGCTGTAACATCTTTAAATCTTTTCGCTAATTTTAAACCTTTATCTTTGCCTAAAACAAATATAGAGGTAGCCAGGGCATCAGCGGTTAAACAATCAGGCGCAATCACAGTAACGGAAATAACGCCTGAATCTGAAGGATAGCCTGTCTTGGGATTAAAGATATGTGCATACCGCTTATGTTTATTAACAAAATATTGTGCGTAATCACCGGATGTTGCTACTGCCTTATCTTTCAATTTTAAATAATCCCAGAAAACCTTGTTGCGCGGCGCCTTAACTGCTACCTTCCAGGGCCTGCCAAATTTACCCCGCCCTTCCTTAAAATATAATATAGGATTGAAGGAAGAGCGGGGTTTATCTCCCAGGCAATAAATATCGCCACCGGCATTTATCAGGCAACTTTTTATCCCGTGCTCTTTTAATTTTCTTACTGCGCAATCTACGGCATAGCCCTTGGCAATTCCACCTAAGTCTATCTCCATACCAAGAACTTTAAATTCTACCACATTGCCATCAATATTAAAAATAATTTTATCAAACCCCACTATACTTAAAGTCTGCTCAATCTCTTCTTTTTTAGGTAAATCCAGCTCCTGCGCGCAGGGGCTGGATAAATGATATTTTTTATCAGTAAAACCCCAGAGGTCCATAAGCGGGCCTACTGTAATATCAAATGCACCGTCGCTAATTTGCCAAAATTCTCCTGCTTTGCGTAAAACATAAAATGTATCCGGGCTTGCTTTTAGCTTACCTAATTTATTTAATTTTCCTATCTCGCTATCTTCCTTGTATTTACTCAAGAGGTTTTCCACCCTCTTTATTTCAGCAAAGGCAATATTTGGCGCATCTTTATATGGTGAGATTACCTCTACAAAAGTCCCCATCATTACCTGGCTATCTCTATATAGAGTTTTGCTCTGGCAGCCACACAATACAGTAGATAGTAGGTAGTAGGTAGTAGGTAGTAAAATGAGCTTTAACTGCAGGCTTCTTTTCATTTCTTAAGTGCCCTCAGTAATTCCTCAAGCGAAAGCGTATTAATCACCTCATTTTTGGTCAGCCAGCCGCGGCGCGCCACAGATACGCCTAATTTCATTGTCGCCAGCTCCTCAGTGGTATGTGCGTCTGTGCCTATAACTAACTTCGCCCCTATCTCTTTTGCCCGACGGCAGTCTAAGTCATTTAAATCTAATCTCTGCGGAAAAGCATTTATCTCCAGATGAGTATTCGTATCTCTTGCCGCTTTGAGGACTTCATCAATATCTATATCGTAAGCATCGCGGGTGCCCCATAGCCTGCCTGTGGGATGGGCAATAATGTGCACATATTTATTTTGAGTTGCCCTGACCAGCCTTTTGGTCAACTGTAACTTAGATTGTTTGAAACCAGTATGAATCGCTGCCACTACTACATCAAATTCTTTTAAGAGCCCATCATTATAATCAAGTTTACCGTAGGAATCTATATCTACTTCAGTGCCATATAACACCCTAAAGTCTTTTAGTTTGCTATTTATTTTATCTATCTCCTGCTTTTTCTTTTTTAAATCAGCAATGCTCAAGCCACCTGCAACCTTAAGGCTCTGCGAATGGTCAGTAATGGCAATGTAGGAGTATCCTCTTTTTCGAGCTACCTCAACTATCTCTTCGATGCTATTACCTCCGTCTGACCATTTCGAATGTACATGCAGGTCTCCTTTTAAATCTTTAAGTTCTATTAAATGAGGTAATTGAAACTTCTGCGCAAGCTCTATCTCGCCGTTATCCTCCCTTAATTCCGGTTCAATATAAGGCATGTTAAGAATTTTAAATATCTCCTCTTCAGTTCTGCCGCAAACAAACTTATCTTTCCGAAAAACACCGTATTCATTTATCTTTAATCCTAATTTATTAGCTAATTGTCGTAGCTTGATATTAAAATTCTTTGAGCCGGTAAAATATAAAAGCGCAGCGCCAAAGGATTTCTCTTCTTCTACGCGGCAGTCTACCTGGACATCGTCCTTTGTGCGCACAGAAGATTTGGTTTCGCCTTTTGCTAAAACAGTGCCTACATTAGGGAGCCGGCTAAATACATCCATTATTTTTTGCGGTTTTTGTGAAATCACAAGAATATCAATATCGCGCACTGTCTCTTTTTTCCGACGCAGACTTCCTGCAACCGAGAGCCTGCTTATTTCGGGTAACGTCTTTAAGGCGCTCACAAACTCATCTGCTACTTGTATTGCCTGCGACAGAGTCATCCTCTCTCTTCCTCTTTTTAAAACCTCTATGCCTTTTGAGATATTTTCAATGGTCTTTTCTTTTATGCCAAAGATTCCCTGGAGTTTATTCTTTTTTATTGCTCGCTCTAAATCCGAAATATCCTTTATCTTTAATTTCTCATATAATAGTTTAGCGGTTTTAGGCCCGACAGAAGGAATATTCAGTAAATCCAGGAGTCCTTTGGGTATAGTCTTTTTTAAATCTCCGTATGCTTTTATTTTGCCGGTCAAAATATACTCCTTGATTTTATTCGCAAGGTCCTTGCCAATCCCCGGAATATCCATAAGCCTATCATCCCTGATAAAAACTTCTATGTCCTCGGCCAGGCCTTCGATATTCTGCGCTGCCCTCTCATAAGCGCGTATCCTAAAGGGATTATCGCCTTTTATCTCTAATATCTTGGTGATTTCACGGAATATCGCACTAATTTCTAAATTCTTCATAGCTGGTTTTCAAGTCAATCATTTTCAATGCCTAATAGTTGCGGTACCGTAACAAACTGATATCCTCTTTGTTGCAATGATTCAATAATAGGGGTTAGAGCCTTTACTACATGGCTGCGATTAGCCCCTTTAATCAGCCTGTCCCCATCATGAAGAAGTACTATGGCCCCATTTTTAACTTCTCCCAAAACATTCCTTACGATTCTATCCGGAGAAATTTCTTTTCCCCCGTTGTGGCTGGTTACTGACCACTCGATTGTAACATAACCCTTCTCTTTAACGGCATGATATATCCAACTATCATTTACTCCATAAGGCGGCCTAAACAAATACGGTTTGGTATTCGTAGCCTTAAAGATAACCTGCTCTGCTTTTTCTAATTCATATTTGATATGTGACTTAGATTGAATCAACAAATAGGGATGGTCATAAGTATGATTACCAATGGCATGGCCTTCCTCAACAATCCTTCTTGCAGTATCTGGATAGCGTTCAACATTCTTCCCCAATAAAAAAAATGTTGCTTTAACATTATACTTCTTTAATATATCCAGGATTTCTGATGTATAGGGTTCATTCGGCCCATCGTCAAAGGTTAAAGCGATTTTGGGCTGGCTTATGTCACCATGCCAATATACCAGGCCAGCAATATTGTGCTTCTTATCCAAACCGGCATATACTCTACTTGTTAATAAGGCCGATATAGTAATAAAAACCAATAATTTAAAAATTTCTTTTTTCATTCTTCCTAACACTACTATGTTAATTTTTGACCTTATTTTACTATTATTAAAAAGATAAGTCATTGTTTAGCAATAAGTTAAGAAAACTTTATCCTTTGACTGTCTGAGGAAAAATGCATTTT
>DCOU01000157.1 GCA_002322525.1 Candidatus Omnitrophica bacterium UBA1562
GGCAGAGATGCTGGCGGAAAGGTAGTTGAATCCTTACAAGGAAATTTCAGAGAAGAAAGAAGTTTGTATATTAATTGTTAGGCTGGAGGTGAAGTTTTGAGAATAAATATATTGATTTGTTTTTTGGTATTGCTTTTGGCTGGATGTGTGACTACTGAGAAAAGATATGACCCAATTGAAGCAGGAATCGTTGAGACAGAGCGGAAGGAATTGGAGCGCGACGCAAAATTAAATACGTGGATTGGAGAAAGCGAAGATTCTTTGATTGCTGTTTGGGGTCAGCCATCTTTAATATTTTTGCCAGAGTGGGTGGCCAGCGATAGACCAGAGTTAAAAATCAGACCAGAGTTAAAAATCTGTCTGAGTGAAGGCAAAAAGGTTTTGATGTATTATGGACGCTGCAATGTTGTGCTCGATCCCCGTACACAAATAACTCATCATTCAGGACAAATAGGAAATACTCCTTTTTCTGCAGAGTCTACTACTACGGGTGAATCTAAAGTCATTGATTTTCCATGGACAACAGAATTCATCATAAATAAGAGTGGAAAAGTTGAAAAATGGTTCGACTCTCATCCATATTTTCGAGGAGCGTATCCACCAAGTATTCCCACTGCCGATAAAGCCAAACAACAAGGTAATCCCTGACTCTTCAGGAGCAGATAAAGAGGAATTAAAAATTTTATGGAACTGAAAGATAGAATTAAAGACTTACGCAATGAGAGGTATCTGACCCAAGCCGATATCACAAAGGCAATAGGTGTTGGCCACAGTCTATTAATCGTTGACCCATGACAGGGAATACGCGGAAATTACAAAAACTTATTGGCGATTTTTACATGTTTCGAGATCACTGCATTATCATTCGGCGGGATTACAATACCTACAACGATTTGTTTTTCTCTGGTGTAGATGAGTTGTTAATTAAAACCGCCCCAGTCTTCTTTAATGATATAGCCGAAATAATGTCTAGAGACTGGCTATTGCAGGTATGTAAAATAATGGATCCGTCAACAAAGAAAATGAAAGGGATTGAGTATGAAACAATATCAATAGAATTGTTGAATACTCAACTGAGGAAAGAAAATTTACTAACGGATCAAATCAAAAAGTTATCAAGTCAGATATTGGCCTATGGCGGTTTGATTAAACCAGCTAGAAACAAAAGAATAGCTCATTTTGATCGCAATAGTGCCGTGAGTGGGATCGTGCTTGGCGATCATGATGAAAAATCGTTGAGCGATTTTCTTGCCCATCTTCAACAGTATTGCGATGAGGTCGGCCGGGCTATTGGAGTCGGTCCATTAGATTTTTCGGCAAGTGGATGCAAAGGTGATGTTAGGGATTTGATAATGATACTAAGACAATATTTCGAAGTCGCCCAACAAACGCATACAATGGACGGCCGCCGCTGATTTTGTTTTGATCGTTAACCGAATGTCGTAAAAGTAGCACTTTTGCGACACTGAGGGAGGGGGTTGAGCACGGAATAAGCGGGATTTAGCGGACTTTTGCGACGTTGGAGGGGGAAGCCTTTGAGATTTTTGAGAAAGAGAGCTCTGAAAAAGTACGCTGAATTTTGAGCGATTTTACCGTCGGAAGAATTTAATCTTCCGTCGGAGAAAATGCTTGTTCTTTCTCATATTTATGCTAACATATTGGTAGATAGAAAGATAAATAAAAAACTGGAGGCCAGTATGTTAGGTAAACTCAATAAGCAAAAGGACTTCTTTGATAGCTATGTGTATGAGAATCTTCTTCCTGCCGAGCACATACTGCTGGATATTAAAGACAAAATAGACTTCTCATTCGTTGAAGAAGAAACCAAAGACCTCTATGACAACCAATTAGGCAGGCCAAGCTATCCACCCGAAGCCTTATTCAAAATGCTCTTCTTGGAATTTTACTATAACCTCTCGGATGTAGAGGTAGCCAAGCAGGTAAAATACAATGTTCTCTACCGTTACTTTATCGGCCTGCAGATTCACGACCCCACACCCGACGATACATCACTGGTAGTCTTCAGGGAAAGACTGGGCAAGGAGCGGTTCGATAAACTTTTTGATCGGCTTGTCCTTCAGGCAAAGGAAAAAGATTTACTTAAGGAACGCCTCAAGATTGTTGATGCCTCTAAGATAAATGCCGATATCTCTCTTCCCAACAAGGTAAACCTGCTGCATCAGGGAAGAAAGCTTATTATCGAAACCATCTCAAGGTTTAATCCTAAAAAGGCTAAAGAACTAATGAAGAGATATCTTAGGAAGACACGGCTATTCACTAAGCCCAAGAAGAAAGAAATTACACAAGAGCGCAAACTCACCCGGAAGTTTATCAAGGCTGTCTTGGGTAAGTTTAGCCAAGAGGCAGATAATCTTTGTAAAACGCTCAATAGTATCTCTTGGAATCGCAAGCGAAAAGATAAACTCGCCAGCTTCATAGATACTGATGCGCGTTTTGGCAGGACCTCTCCGAGCGCCGAAGCCCACTTCTGCGGCTATAAGGCGCATATTGCTGAAGATGAATCCGAAATCATCACCTCAGTGGATACCTTAAAAGGTAACGAAATAGAAGGGGTAAGATTAGAGCCGTTGCTCAACAAAGAAGCAGAAAAACAACTTAAGTCTTCCGGATTAGTCGGCGATAGCATCTATGATACAGGCGATAATTACCAGCTGCTTGGGTCTAAGAAGATGAAGGCCTATATTACCTTCCATAAAAGAAACCGAAGGACCTGGCAGGGCTTTAAATTAAAGAAAAAGAGAGACTATTTAATTTGTCCTCAGGGAAAGCGTTCTATCGGCAAGGCTGCTCAAGAAGATGGCTATCTTTATTACTTCTCAACCCATGATTGTCAGAATTGCCCGGCTAAATCCACCTGCATTAAGCAAAAAGAAGATAGGGCGCGGGTATTTGTCAAAGCAGGCTATATCTTTAACGGGAGAGAGAGCCCTTATCGAAAACGCGTACTTAAATTACGTAAGATGATTGAGCGCAAATTTGGCGAAGCCAAGAAATGGCACGGCCTATCCCGTGCCAGATACCGCGGGAAATGGAAGGTAGCCATACAAATACTCATGACATTTTTGGTGATGAACGCCAAGAGAATTGCCAGATTATTAAAATCAGCGCCGATAAAGGAAGTATTCCAGCCCGCTTTAGCCATTAGGGCAGGATAAAGATAGAGTTGAAACGCTCTTTTAAAGATTAAAGAAGTAAAAGAAGACAATAAATCTTTACCGTAGACACCTTAATTAAAAACAAGATTTTTTCAGAGACCTCAGAAAAACCCTTGACAAAGTGTATATAATAATGTATACTTCTTATGGAAGGAGGGAATGACGATGAGTGTAATGGTGAGGAGATTATTTAAACATGGCGGTAGTTACGCGTTAGATATACCAATGGAATTTGTTAGGACTGCAGGTACTACTGAGGTTATTTTAGAAAGCGCTCTCAAACGACTAAGTATCCGTCCCAAAACAGAATTAGATACTATGGAGACAGAGCCTCTGTTCGCTGAGTTTATTAGTGCCTTGGCAGTTGATGCTATGAAACATCCGGAAAAACTTCATGCGGTCAAAGAGGTCTGGGATAAAGAATGGGATGATCTGCTTAAGGGAGTTACGGCTGATGAAGAGTAACTATCTTTTGAAGTACCACGATTTCTACTTCCAGCGGATAGCAAAACTAAAAGAGCAGGTAAAAGAGCTGCATAATAAACTTAGTAATGAAGAATTTAGACAACATGAAATTGTAAAGTTTGCCTATCGCATCCGTGAAGCCGATCAAGAAATTATTCCCCAGGATCCAAACCGGCCGGAATATCGCCTAAGAGGCGACCTTAGAAAATATCGTCGTTATAAACAAGGCTTGCAACGCTATAGATTATTCTTTTGTTTTTCTAACCAACCCAAGATTATTCTATATCTATACCTGAATGACGAAAAGCATCTACGCAAGGCAGGGGATAGGAATGATCCCTATAAAGAGTTTAAGAGCCTTGTAACTAAGAGATACTTTTCACACAATCCAGATGATCCCAAGGTCCAGAAGTGGATAAAAAGTTATTATCCGTAAGAAACCAGATATCCTTTCCAGTTACACATATCACTCCCCCCCACCACCACACACACTATTATCCTTCAAAGAAAACCCCGTAGAGCGCAAGATAGGGGGTTTTTAGGGCATTGTAGAGACCGATGCCAAGCGCAGTGCGCAGCCTCCCTTCACGCAAAACCAGCGAAAAACCAAATTTCGCTCCTTCCGACGATAACCCGACGGGAAATTGCCCTCTAATTGCCTCGTAGGCCTACGATCTTAAGTCAAGCCATAGGCCACAAGGCCATGGTTTGGCCTCCTTTTGCCAAAGCCATAGAATATGACCTGCCTTTTCCCGTCGAGAATCACTCCTTATAAAAATTTAGTAATGGAATTTTAAAAAGGTAAAAGATTAAGACCGCAGACCCCCCAAGAATGGGTGGGTCTGCGGAACGGGGGGTTGAAAAGCAAAAGCTCAAACTATTTTAAAAGTTGTCCATCCCCCCACAAAAAT
>DCOU01000113.1 GCA_002322525.1 Candidatus Omnitrophica bacterium UBA1562
GCAGTAGGCCAGGTGCTTTTGGTTATGTATACCTTACTTCTTGAGATAAGAAAAAATAAGAAAAATTTAGATAAGGTAATTAAAGCAATTAATGTTACACGTCCGACCTTACCCTTTAAAATCTTAACCGATATGGTGTTAAGTTGGGTTAAAACAAAAGCACCTTTAGAAAAAAATATCCTAGGATTTTTACAGATGCTTAAAAATAAACGTATCCAGCAGGCAGAAGAAACCAGTCAATTGGTTAATGACGGCGATATCATTCTTACTCATTGTAATATCAGCGGCCTTATGCCTTTAATCGCGGAATTCTGTCTGCGGCAGAATAAAAAAGTCAGTTTTTTCGCCACCGAAACGCGGCCGTATTTACAGGGCTCCCGTCTTACTGCGTGGGAATTAAAGCAGCAGGGGTTTGATGTTACTGTTATTTGCGATAGTGCAGTAGCCTTTGTTTTGTCCGCAGGTAAAATCAATAAGATTATTGTAGGAGCAGACCATCTGGCCCGTAACGGCGATATTGCCAATAAAATCGGCACCTATCAGATTGCCATTTTAGCCAAACATTTTAATATCCCTTTTTATGTTTTATGCCCTCCGGCATCCCCAGCAAAGAGCGGTAAAGATATTAAAATTGAAATTCGTCCGGAGAAAGAATTATTGGAGTTCCAGGGTATACGCCTTGCCCCTAAAGGAGTCAAGGGGTATTATCCGGCTTTTGACATTACCCCCAACGATTTGATTACAAAACATATTTACCTTAAGTATTGACAGATGACTTTTGGTAAAGACAGACAATTAAAAAAAGAGATAATCGAAACCGGTAAGAGACTGGATGTTTTACGTTTAGTATCCGGCCGCTCAGGAAATTTAAGCGTAAGAATAGATGAAAAGAATATTCTTGTCACTGCTACGCAGGCAGCTTTAGGCTCTTTGAAAGAAAAAGATATCCTGAGAGTGGATTTGACAAGCGAAGGTGATTTGAAAAACAAACGGTTAACTACAGAATTCCCTTTGCATAGTTTAATCTATAAGAATTTCCCGCATCAGGCGGTCATCCACTGCCATCCTGTGCTGGTAAATGCATATTTTGCGGTATATTCTGATATCAAGGCCCTTACCTTTGAGACCAAACTTTATTTAGGAAACATCCCTGTCGTAGCCCAGGATACCCCTGCGGTCACCAGGCCCGAATTAGTAATTGAGGCTTTGAAGGAGAGTAATCTGGCAGTATTAAAAAACCACGGCGTAGTAGCTATGGCTGGTAATTTTAAAGACGCGCTGTATTTAATTGAAACTTTGGAAGAAACAGTAAGGACATGTGCTGTTGCCAGATTATTTAAAAAGGAGATACTCGACGATTTAGACAAGGAACTGAAAGGCGCCTTATGTAACGAAAAGGCCTATGATATGTTTTCTAAAGAACACATTCAGGCAATCGTGGATTTGGTTAATAAAGATGAGTTTATTGCTGAAAAAGGGCGGGAGCAGGATTTAACTTTGCAATTAGTTATTAAGCTTGAAGGCCACGATGAGGCTTATAAATTCATTTTTGAGAAGGGCAAAATTATTAAATTAGAATACGACGACAATGCCCCGTTTGTAATTTCAGCTCCCGGTGATGTTTGGAAATTAATATTTTTAGGTAAGCTCAATCCTTTCGTGGCTACTACGCAGGGCAGAATGAAATTAAAGGGCGAATTAGGCAAACTTTCCCGTTGGTATGTGCCGTTTAACCGCTTATTTGAATTGTTTAAACAAGTTAAAATAAAATGACACCAGCCTATCCTTTGTTTATTAATGGTGAATTCAAGGATTCCCCGAATAAGCAGAAGATAATTAATCCTTCTACAGGCGAGATTATAGCTGAAGTTGCTATTGCCTCTGAAAAAGATACAGATTCGGCAATAGAAGCTGCGCGTTTAGTCTTTGATAAAGGGCCGTGGCCGAGAATTTCTTTGGAAGAGCGTAAAGATTTTATTCTAAAAATATCTCAGGGTATTTTGGATAAGGCAGGAGAATTAGCCAAATTAGAATCCTTGAATACAGGTAAGCCGATTAAGGAATCAACCTTTATGGATATACCATCAAGTGCCAAGACATTTGAGTATTTCGCCAATAATTTAGAGAAATATTTAGGGGCTGATACCTTAAAATTGCAAGATGCACATAGCCGGCTTTTACGCGAACCGCAAGGTGTAGCGGTACTGATTGTCCCCTGGAATTATCCCTTGTTAATTGCTTCATGGAAATTAGCAGCTGCATTAGCTTGCGGCAATACAGTTGTTTTAAAGCCTTCCAGTTTAACGCCGCTGACGGTGTTAGAGTTAGCTAAGATTATTCATGAAGCAGGCCTGCCAAAAGGCGCGGTTAATATAATTAATGGAAGCGGTGCAAAAATAGGTGAGGCGCTCTGCGCGGATAAGCGCGTGGATATGGTTTCTTTTACCGGGAGTAATGCCGTAGGGAAACAGATTCTCGGGCATGCTTCAAAGAATGTGAAGAAATTGATTATGGAGTTGGGCGGTAAGTCTGCAAGCTTAATCTTAAAAGACGCGGATTTAGAGTTAGCAGTAAACGGCTCCCTATGCTCCATATTTTTAAATCAGGGCCAGATGTGTACAGCCATGTCGCGCATCTTTGTTGAGGATGACGTATATGACAGATTTGTAAGTGAGTTCGTAAATAAAGCAAAACGCATTAAATTAGGCAACAGCCTGGATCATGAAACCCAGATGGGGCCTTTGATTTCTGACGAGCAACGTAAAAGAATCTTTGAATATGTGGAAAAAGCAAGACTCCAAGGCGCAAAATTACTTTATGGAGGTAAAATTCCTGAAGACGGCAACCTAAAAAATGGTTTTTTCTTTGAGCCTACTGTGTTATCAGAAGTTTCACCTCAAATGAGTATTTTTCAGGAAGAAGTTTTTGGACCGGTAGTTTGCGTGAATAAATTTTCCACTTTAGACGAAGTAATTGCACTAGCCAATATGAGCGATTTTGCTCTGGCAAGCTCTATCTGGACTAGGGATGATGCTTTGGCTCAAGATTTAGCAAAGAAAATAAATGCTGGTATTATCTGGGTTAATACCTACGGCATGTTTTATAATGAAGTTCCTTACGGCGGATTTAAACAGAGTGGTTTTGGCAAGGAGCTGGGAAAGGAAGGTTTCTTAGAATATAGCCGGCTTAAGAATATAATCATAGATAAAACAGAAGGCTCTAAACCCATTGTAAATTATTGGTACGGATTTTAAGTGAGGCCACAACTTATGGAACGAAGTGAACATAAGTTGTCTGGCCGAACTTATCCCCCCTTCTTGCTTTCGCAAGAAAGCAGGGGGGATTAATTCGCACTTATAACTTACTCACACTTTTAGTGTTCGTAAGTTATGTGCTCATTAAAAATGAATGTCGCTGAATTTTTAGAAACAAGAGCAAAGGCATTCTCCGATAAGCCCGCCCTCATTTTTAAAGAGCAAACCATAACCTTCAACCAATTAAGGAATTCTTCTTTTTGCCTCGCAGATAGCCTAAGAAATTTAGGTTTGAAAAAGTGCGATAAAGTTGCCATTTATCTTCCTAACTGGCCGCAGTATTTGTACAGTTATTTAGCTATATGGTGTTGTGGTGCAACTGCAGTGCCCCTTGATTTTATGTTAACCGAAGATGAGCTCATATCCTGCATATCCCATTCCGAAGCAAAAATATTAATCGCCAAGCCCAAAACAAATATTTCATTAACGGGCATCAAAGAGAAATGTCCGGGCCTTAAGAATATCATTATCTGCCACGAAGAGGTAGAGGGATTTTTATCTTTTGAGCAACTATTAGAAGAGGGTAAAAGTAAATTCCCTGAGGTTGAAATCCAGGATAAGGATTACGGGATTATTTTTTATACTTCAGGCACAACCGGTAAGCCCAAAGGGGTTTTAATAAATTATTTGCAATTAGATGCACCCCCTAAAGCGATGACTCACTTTGTCGACTTTAATGACAAAGATATCGTTTTATGCGCGCTTCCCTTTTCACATATAGGAGGATTAATCTATCTTCAGAACTGTATTACATTCGGCCTTACAGTTGTCCTGATGGACCGTTTTATACCCGTAGAATTTTTAAAGAATATCCAACAATACCGGATAACTTGTTTCTGGATTGTGCCTTCGATGTATTATGCGCTTTTGCAATTAAAAGAATTTGAAAGTTATGATTTGTCAAGCGTGCGCTGGATGGTTATCTTTGGCGCACCCAGTTCACCTGATGCCTTGCGTAGATTCTATCAGTATTGCCCGCGGGCGCATCTCCTTCATGGTTGGGGCTTGACGGAGACCAATGCCCCTACTACCGTCATTCCTATGGGTTCAAAGAAACTTGAGAGCGTAGGAAAGGCTGCTCCGTGGATAGAAGTCAAGATATTCGATGACGACGATAAAGAATTGCCTTCAGGCGCGATAGGTGAAATAGCGGTAAGAGGCTGGGTAGTTACCGATGGTTATTACAAAGACCCGGAAGCTACAGCTTTGGCAATGCGTAACAGCTGGTTTCATACCGGAGATTTAGGAAAATTTGATTCTGAAGGTTACCTTTATATCGTAGGCAGAAAAAAAGAAATGATTAAGGTTGCAGGAGAAATCGTTTTTGAGCCGGAGATAGAAGCCGCCATACACAAACATCCTGATATTGCTGAAGTAGCAGCGATTGGCGTGCCGGATAAATTACGGGGTGAAGTGCCCAAGGCATTTGTGGTGCTAAAAGAGGGGAGTAAACTTAACGAAGCAGATTTGCGTTACTTCTGCCGGCAACACCTGGCGCACTTTAAAATCCCTCATTATTTTGAATTTATAACGGCTCTGCCTAAAAACAGGGTAGGCAAGATTGACAAGGAAAGATTAAGGAGCAAATCTTGAAGGATATCAAAGACCTGGACTTAAAAGAATTGGAAGAGATTTTAACGGGTTGGGGCGAGAGGCCTTTTCATGCGCGTCAGGTTTTTTCCTGGGTATATGAAAAAGGAGTTACGGATTTTGATACGATGAGTGATTTGCCTTCGGATTTAAGAGCGCGCCTGAAGAGAAACTTTTATATATTAAGCTTAAAGTTAATTAAAAGGATTAAATCGTATGATGGCACAGAGAAATTCCTTTTTGCATTAAAAGATAATAATTTTACCCCGCCCTTTCTTACCTTAAAGAAGCCTTCTGGAGTAGAAAGGGCGGGGTTTATTGAAGCGGTTATTATTCCTACTGGAAAAAGGATTACGGGTTGTATCTCTACGCAAGTCGGGTGTAAGTTTGCTTGCCGTTTTTGCGCCAGCGGCAGGTTAGGTTTTAAAAGAAACCTGACGAATCCAGAGATGATTGAAGAAGTATTGTATTTAAAGAATAACTCTCTAGATGCGAAGCTTACTCACATTGTATTTATGGGCATCGGCGAACCCTTGGATAATTATGATAATGTTATCAAGGCAATCCGCATTATAAATTCTCCTCAGAGTTTTAATATCGGCGCGCGCCGGATAACCATTTCTACTTGCGGTATTATACCCGGCATAGAAAGGCTCTCCGGAGAAGATTTGCAGATAGAATTATCCGTTTCACTGCATGCTGCGGATGATAAAACTCGGTTGAGGCTTATGCCTATAAATAAAGTTTATCCTTTAAAAGATTTAATCACTGCCTGTCGCGAATATATCAGAAAGACGAACCGCCAGATAACCTTTGAATATGTTTTAATTAAAGATATAAATTCTAGTTTGCAAAATGCGCTAAAATTAAGTAAAATATTAAAGGGCCTGAATTGTAAGGTTAATCTTATCCCTTGTAATGCTATAAACCCCGCCCCTGCGCGCAGGAGCGGGGTAAAAGAACTCAAGGTACAACCACCCGAGAAGTCAGAGATTTTATTATTTAGGGATTATCTCTTGAAATCCGGTATAAATGTTACTCTAAGAAGG
>DCOU01000033.1 GCA_002322525.1 Candidatus Omnitrophica bacterium UBA1562
TGCGCCGTGTATATTCGGGTTTCCACTGAAGAACAAGCCAAAGAGGGTTACTCTCTCGCCGCCCAAACCGATAAAATTGTTGAGTATATAAAGGGTAAAGGATGGACGTACTCGCAAATTTACAATGATGACGGCTACTCAGCCACAAGCCGCCGCAGGCCAGCATTGGAAAGAATGCTGGCCGATGCGGCGCAGCGGCAATTTGAAGCCGTGCTTGTTTATAGAATAGATAGATTATCGCGCAACCTCAAAGACCTAATCGAAATTGTTGAAGAGTTAGCCAAGAACGGCGCAGGCTTCAAATCCATAACTGAACTTATAGATACCACTACGCCAGAAGGCCGCCTGATGTTCCACCAATTCGGATCATTCGCGCAATATGAACGCGAGCTAATTATTCAACGCACGACAATGGGGATTCATAAGAGATGTTTTAAGAATCATCGTTAATACGAAAACCGATTATTCTTTTCTCTTTTTCCGGAGGTGGCTCTAAGATTTTTTTAAGAGAATCAAAAACAAACTTAAATTGCTTATCGTATCTTCGCTCCATTTCCTCGATTTTGCGGTCGAGCCCCACATAAGTTAACCCCACTCTCCTTAGGTTCACAAAGGCGCGCATGATGTGAATATTTACTATTATCGCGCGTTCGCTATTCAGGACACTAGAAAGCATTGCAACGCCTTCTTCTGTAAAAGCATAAGGCAAGTATCTCCTGCCGCCTCTTTTTGAGGTGACATTTTGGCACCTCAAAAATTCTTCTTGGGTTAGTCTAAACATAAAGTCGTCGGGGAACCTTTTCATATTTCTTCTGACTTGCCTCGTTAGGTATTTAGTTTCTACGCCGTAAAGCAAGGCTAAATCACTATCCAATATAACCTTTCTGCCTCTAATTTGAAAAATCCTACTTTCTATTCTTGCAAGTAGCATTGAGTTAAGCATCTTTGCACCTCCCAACATAACAGACGCATAAGATACCAAAATCTAACACAATTTTTTATTCTCTGATTATAACGGACATTCTCAGGCAAAATTTTCGCCCGCACCCAAAATTTTGCCAAAGGGTTTTGTTCTTTAGGGAATTGAGGGCGGGGAGAGCGAAAAGCTAAGAAGACAAAGATACGGCAAGAATAAATGGGGTTCTTAGATACAAATTAAATACACAATGCTTGCGGCACAGGCCAGAAAGGCCGTGGTTTGGCTTCCAATAGCCAAAGCCACAACACCCGCCCCGCACTTCTTTTAGGCCGTCCAAGCGGGCTTGGCAAGCGACGAGCCCCAAGGCGAGAAGCGCAGCAAGAACCACCCCTGCATACACCACAAAGTGCCAGCCCCGTTAGAGATAAGACGCCGAAGGCGTCTGACGGTTGCCTTTGGCAACCTATCTCTAACGGGGCCAGCAAGGATGATAAGGGCTGAATACGCCAATACGCAATCATCCCCGCCGTTTTAGGCGTTGGACAGGAGGAGCGCAGAAGGGGAAATTATAATTTTGTTGACGACCCGTTATTGTTGTAGTAATCTTGGAGTGAGTAGGATATTTGAAAACAGCCTTTCGGGTATCCCTCATACGAGGGGCACTAAATTGTACGGTTAACCCTAAAGAACTTATTTGGAAGCATACTGTTGATTATTGATGCGGGGCCTGTTCGATATTTATATAATCGTCAAAATCTATCCTCTCGCCTAATTCCTGCTTTACAACTCGAATTCTATCAGGCACATAAGGGTGGGTTTTCAAATAAGACTTTGGCTGAAGGGGCTTTCTGCGATTTATCTCTTCTAATTTCTTCAAGAAAGAAATCATGCCGTGAGGATCATATCCGGCCAATTTAGCATAGCGGCTGGCTAACTGGTCAGCAAGGAGTTCGTCTTCCCGGGAATAACCCGTCAATATCTCGGTAAAAGCAACATCCGCAGCATTGCCTACCTGGCCTGCCCCAGGTATGGGCGCTGTCAATAGTCTTAATATCGAATAACCCATAATCGCCTGAAGTTTCTTGATGCTGTGGCGGGCGACAATATGGCCGACTTCATGGGCTAAAATACATACCAGCTCATCATCATTAGCTACTTTATCGACCAGGCCTCTGTTCACATAGACAAACCCGCCGGGCAAAGATACGGCATTTATCTCTTCATCCTCTATCACCTTAAAATAATAATCTATGTCTTTCCTATCACAGACACTGACAATCTTTTTACCGATATCCTCTACACGTTTCTGCACTAAGGGGTCGTCTACGAATTTATATTCCTTTTCTACCTGTTGTGCAATAGACTCTCCGATTTTCACTTCTCTATCAGTGCTATAATAAAAAACTTCCTCTTGCTTGGTAGCTATGTTATATTCGGTCGAACAGCCAGACATCAAAGTCACCAGGACACCAAGACACCAGGTCACCAGTAAAAAAGAAAAGATTTTCACGCCTAGTTCTTTTAACATTCTATAAAGCTTTCGTAACGGCAGTCCCACTACATTATAGAAACAGCCCTCGATACGCCGGATAAAGAATGCGCCCTTGCCTTGGATATCAAAACTACCGGCAAAATCCAAAGGCTGAACCGAAGTGAAATAATTCTTTATTTCTCTATCCGTTAATTTATCCATATAAACTTTGGT
>DCOU01000014.1 GCA_002322525.1 Candidatus Omnitrophica bacterium UBA1562
GCAACACTAAAAGAACATTATGCCTATAATTTTGGACTGCATTTGGACTCTCAGGATGAATTTGATAATGATATTTCCCTATTTCCAGCGCCTTTTGGTAATTTCCACTCTGTAAGTATGCATCGCCTAATTGCCATAATAAGCTATCATCTTCTGAATCGTTCTTCAACTCTTCCAAACAATACTCCACAAGTTTATCCCACTCTTGATTCTCATAGTACTCGTAATAAGTTTCCCATGATTCCATTTCTTTACCTTCTGTAACACTTTTTGTATTCTTTGCCACTCATGCAAGGACAAGGTTTATTGCGGCTAATCTCTCTTCTTGAAACGTTTTGCATACATCTCTTCTATCCAGTCACTCACAGGGACTTTCCATCTTTCATGTGGATTTGGGATATTTTTGATGAGACTTTTTGAGTTTAACCCCAATTCCTTTGCCATCTGAATATGTCTTACTGAAAGACAACATTTTCCATAAGCTTCTTTCCAAAGATTGTCTTTCTTCTTATTCTTCCCCATAACTATTCTCCTGCGCCATCTTGTACCTTATAGTCCATCATCTTATAGGTTTTTAGTCTTTTTTGATACATTACATTAAGCACTGATATATTTTGGTCAACATAATCATAAATTCTAACATCGGCCTTGTCCTTGTGTTTTCGATGAAGCCTACCGGCATACTGAACAACTCTTCCTTTAAACGAAATAGGCATGGTTATAAAAAGCGTATCTAATTGTGGTTTGTCAAATCCTTCTCCAATATAAGTGCCTGTAGCTAAAATAGCCCTTGTTTCATCAGAAGGTAACTGGGTTAATTTCTCCAACATCTCTCTACGCCCTCTCATACTTAAACCACCATATAAAACAACGAGGTTTTGTATCTTGCCTTCAAGCATATGACTTAATATCCCAAGATGTTCTCTCCTTTCCGTAATGATTATGGGAAACCTGCCTTCTTGTATTACTTGTAGAATATCATCGATTATCAGTCTATTCCTTTCCTCATCACCTATCAATTTTGGCCAAAGGTCATAAATATTAGAATCTTCCTTCCATTCGGTCTTAAACTTTGTCATTCGAGGAATAATAAGATATTTAGATACTTGTTGGGCGATTTCTGTCTGCTTTTTTTGATAGCAAACGGGGCCACATTGCATATGAATGATCGGTTGATGCCCATCTTTGCGATATAGGGTAGCCGTAAGACCCAGTATATATTTTGCTTTTGCCTGCATTAAAACTCTTTCGAAAGTAACTGCGCTAATATGGTGACATTCATCTGCTATAATAAAACCGTAATCAATTATTCTATCATCTACCGTGCCTTTTCGTTCCATACTCTGAATCATAGCTACATCCAAGTTCCCATTCGCTTTATCCTTGCCAGCGCCTATCTGACCAATATCCTTTAACTCAAGCCCTAAAAAAGAAGCTAATTGTAACCGCCACTGTTCTAAAAGAGGCTTGCGATGAACCAATATCAATGTGTTTGTTTTTCTCTTACTGATTATATGGATAGCCACTACTGTTTTACCAACCCCTGGAGGAGCAACGGCAACACCGATATCGTTCTTCAATATGCTTCTAGCCATTGATTTTTGTTCTTTAGTTAATGTTCCATAAAATTTGAATTTTACCTTTTGACCTTCTATTCTTTCGTCTCTTGTATCCACCCTAATGCCATACTCTTCCATTAGACAAGTAACATCTTCAAGGCAGCCTCTCGGAATAGACAAATATCCATCTAAAATTTTAGAACAGCAAATAATTCTTGGAGTCAAAAATGTTGATAACCGCATATTTTGCCTTCTGTAAAATTCCGGATTTTGAAATGCTCCCAATTGTTTAATCTGATTTAAAAACACGGAGGAAATTCCATCTGTTTTTATATACACTCTATTAGCAACTACTAATTCTATCATCTGCGGTAAATCTTTTATTGTTGGTTTATATTTTCTCTTCCCGGAAGGTAATCTCATCCAAGGAGGATCATTTTCATCCACCGGGCTCATTCTTACACCAAAGACCTGCTTATCTTTAGAGCCATGATAGTTCCTTTTACGACTTATGAATAAATATTTGTAAAATCTCCTTTTCCTTAATTTCTTCCAATCCCTTTATAACTTTCTTCTGCCATTTTGGAATCATGGAATTAAAAACACGCTTGATAATTATCATTTCGCCCTTAGCTATCAGAGCCTTAAGAATTTCTACGGCTGCATTTCTATCCTTTATTATCTTTTCTTCTCTGGCACGTCTTTGAAAGATAATTAATTTGTGCAGGGCAAAATTGGCGGGATGCGGTAGGTTAACTTCGATGCCTTCGATATTGACTTTTATCGTATCTTGTAGTAGCAAATCCAGAAATCTTAAAGCTTGGGCATTAAGGCCAAATTGAGGCAACCGATAGGGTTTATCTAAACCACGGCCTTTTTCAGGAACCAAGAATTCAATTATAAGATCTGAATGCTCTAATTGAATGTATCCTTCCGAACCCTTAAAGCCGACAATGAATCCTAAATCTTTTAATAATTTCGGAATATCTACTTTTATCTTGGTTTTCGAAGGCGTTGGAACTAAAAAATCAACATCGCGTGTTTTTATTAGTGTTGAATATCTTACGCTCCCAAAATAGTCTTTGTAGAATGAAATACACCAACTGCCTATAAGAATAACGTCTCTTAGAACCCCTGCTTTCTCTAACCTTTTCAATACCTCAATGCATAAGTCATACTGATTCTTTTCCACGCAAAGCGCTCCTTAAAAACCTGATCTGTTTTTTTACTTGAGATAATAATTTCCGATATTTAGCCCTATATTCTTTTGCTTCTTTATACTTCTTGATCTCTTCCTCTGAGACTTTGCCTTTATAGATGAATTTTACCTTACCGCTTTCTCGCTTAAGAAGATAACAATATTCGTGCCCTTTGACTTTTTTCTTAATAAGGCTTCCTTTCGGCAGTTTTGCCAATTCGTGCTCATAGTCGCTTTTCATACGCAAAGAATTCTCAAGCTCTTCTTTAAGCACTCCCTTTATCACTCCCATATTAAGCTCTCCGTTAGGTTAATTTAGTTACCATACAAACTAGTAAATAGTATATCTTGTATGGTAACCGATGTCAAACAAAAAGTTACCATACAAACCGAAGAATAATATGCTATGTATGGCAACTTTTATTCTTCACCCAACCTATTCTAACTAACTTGTCAATGCTATAAGCTAAAAGTTGACATCTGTCAAGAAGATGTCAACCATAATTTCAATTCCTGAAATTACGACGTATCTTATATAACCCTCTCATTCCCAGCTATTTATCAGCTTTATTATCTCCAAAATCATCTCTCGGTACTTGCACATACATTTACCTAATCCTGTTCAAATACGGCACAAAAGTCGTATAATACTGCACCCATCGGCCAGCCAAATGTTCTTACGTATACACACGAGGACATTTGGGTGTCATCCCCCCTGCTTTGATTTTGTGCGTTTCTTGCACAAAATCAAGGGGGAATAAACTTCTTTTATACTGTTTTCTCATATAGTCTTGCAAGTTCTTGTTTTTGTTTATGACTCAAAAGTTTAATCCTTCTCTCCGCTCTTACCGCTCTCTTATAATACTTATATTCTTTATGCCAAGCTAACTTGATGGGTAACTTTCCTCTTAAATACTTCGCCCCGCGCTTACTATTATTATGCTCTTTAACTCTATTATCTAGGTCATTCGTATATCCTGTATAATATGTGCCGTCTTGGCATTCGAGGATATAGGTAAAATACCTGCCTGTGCGCTTGATTTCCTTCCGCATACGGTGAGTGTTGGCGCGCATGACAACGGTA
>DCOU01000109.1 GCA_002322525.1 Candidatus Omnitrophica bacterium UBA1562
AGACCATAAATGTTTAAATCACCTTACCTATTTTAAAAAAATCAATCCTACTTCGGAAAATATTGCGCAATACATATATAAAAACCTTAAATCAGATATCCCTAACCTTAAGTTAGTTACGGTCTGGGAAAACCATAATAGTTGCGCATCTTATTATGAGGGATGAAAAAGGCCATAGTTTTGTTATCCGGTGGGTTAGATTCAGCCACAACTTTATATCTTGCCAAGAAACAGGGCTATAAATGTTTCTGCCTGAGCTTTGACTACGGCCAGCGCCACCGCAGGGAATTAGAATCAGCAAAAAAAATTGCCTCTACTGCAAATTGTCCATATCAAATATTAAAAATAAATCTACCTTGGAAAGGCTCAGCTCTTTTAGATAGCAATATAGTAATTCCTAAACATTCGAACATTCGAACGCCCGAACATTCGAACAAAATTCCTTCAACTTATGTTCCTGGCCGCAACATCATTTTTTTAAGTTTTGCTTTATCTTTTGCTGAAGGCATAGGAGCAGAAGTAATATTTATCGGTGCGCATACCCACGACTATAGTAATTATCCGGATTGCCGGCCGGAATTTTATCGCGCCTTCAGTAGAGTAATCACAACAGGCACAAAAAGCGGAGTTGAGCAGAGAAAGATTAAAATTGAAACTCCTTTAATCAAAAAGACTAAAGCCCAGATTATTGAAATGGGTAGAACTTTAGACGTTCCATTTCAATTTACCTGGTCTTGTTATCAGGGCGTAAATCGGCCTTGCGGAAAATGCGATAGCTGTTATTACCGCGCCAAAGGATTTAAAGAAGCAGGCATAAAAGACCCCCTCCCTAAGGGACGTCTTTGAACCCAATCGGAAGGGTGTCCCCTAAAGGAAATTAAGAATGAAAGGAAGAGTTGCCGAGGTTTTTGATAGCGTTCAAGGCGAAGGGCTTTATTTTGGCGAAGAGCAGATCTTTGTGCGTTTTTTTGGCTGTAATCTTAAATGCCAATTTTGCGATACGCACTTAGACCGTTTCGCGGAGTATGAGCCGGAGGAATTACTTGAAGAGATAAGACTATATCGGAATAACTATCATTCTATAGCATTTACAGGTGGTGAGCCACTTTTGCAGAAGAATTTCTTGAAAGAAATATTAAAGCTGACTCACCAGGCAAGTTATAAGAACTATCTGGAGACTAATGGCACATTGCATAATGAGTTAGAGGAAGTAATAGATTATGTGGATATTGTGGCTATGGACCTGAAATTGCCAAGTTCTACAGGATTAAAAGATTTCTGGTATCACCATCGTCGCTTCCTTGAAGTCGCCTCTAAAAAAGAGACATTCTTAAAGATGGTAATCTGCCAGTCCACAAATGAAAAAGATATAAGAGAGGGCTTAAGATTGATAAAAGAACTTAATAAATTCCTTATTTTAGTTTTACAACCCAATAGTTATGAAGATTACGAGCAGATCAAAGATAAATTAGAACGTTTTAAAGATATCTCTAGAGACACTAATATCACGGCTTGTATCATACCCCAGCTGCATAAAAAAATAGGAATAAAATAATATGACTAAGAGATTAAGTAGCTACGAAGGCCTGCAAAAAAATATCCGCAAACTAAAAACTCCTGCGATTGAGGTCTGGAGGAATCAATATCCGGACAAAATTTATACCATAAATTTAGAAATTCCGGAATTTACCTGCATCTGTCCAAAGACAGGGCTGCCGGATTTCGCCATCCTAAAAATTGAATATTCGCCGGATAAGTACTGTATTGAGTTAAAATCCTTTAAGATGTACACCATATTTTATCGTAATGTAGGTATATTTCATGAACACGCGGTAAATAAAATATTAGAAGATTTTATTAAAACCTGTAAACCGCGTTGGGTAAGGATTACCGGTGAGTTTAATCCGCGCGGCGGAATAACAACTACAGTTGTGCGAGAATACAAAAGAAGATGAATCCCGTTAGAAAATATCTAACGGGATGAATAATTTTTCTAACGGGATGAAAGTAATCTCAGCAGATAAAATTAAAGATACAGTTTCAAAATTATGCATCCAGGCAAATACAGTTTTAAGAAAAGACATTCTCGCACAACTTAAAGTTGCCCACCTAAAAGAGACAGATAAACGCGCCAAGAAAATATTGAAGGCGATTATTGAGAACGCCGCTATTGCCGCGAAAGAAAAATTAGCTATCTGTCAGGATACAGGATTACCGGTAGTCTTTTTAGAAATTGGCCAGGACGTAAATATTACCGGAGGCTTAAGGAGAGCGATAAATAAAGGCGTTGAGGAAGGATATAGAAGAGGGTATTTAAGAAATTCCATAATAAGCAACCCCTTATCCAGAGGTAAGCCCGGATATTCTCCTGCGGTGATTTATACGGAGATTGTCAGAGGCAATAGATTAAAAATAGCTGTCCTGCCTAAAGGTTTTGGCTGCGAAAATAAAACGCAACTGAAAATGTTTAACCCTACTGTCAAAATAAGCGAGATTGAAAAATTTATTACAGATGCAGTGAAGTCTGCTGGACCCGATGCCTGTCCGCCTTATGTTGTCGGCGTGGGGATTGGCGGGACAGCAGATTGTGCAATGTTTTTAGCAAAAAAAGCCCTGCTCAGGGGGCTATACGCTAAACGCTATCCGCTATACGCTAAACTCGAATCGGATTTGTTAAAAAAGATAAATAAGTTAAACATCGGCCCGATGGGTTTAGGTGGAAAGACTACCTGCTTAGGAGTAAATATCGAAACATATCCCACCCATATTGCAGGGTTGCCTGTCGCGGTGAATATCAGCTGCCATGCCTTAAGGAGCGCCGCTAAGACATTATGAAGAGAATAAATACTCCTTTAACAAAAAGAGAGATTGAGAGATTAAACGTAGGAAAGGAAGTTTTATTAAGCGGAGTTATTTATACTGCCAGAGACCAGGCGCACAAGAGATTAGTTGAGGCAATTAATAAAGGTAAAAAAACACCCATTGATTTAAAAGGCCAGGTTATTTATTACTGCGGGCCAACGCGTGCACCTCGCGGAAAAATTATCGGTTCATCCGGGCCGACGACAAGCAGCCGGATGGATGAGTTTACGCCAGCATTATTAAAAGCGGGTCTTGTGGCGATGATCGGTAAGGGTGGTCGTTCCCCGGAAGTAGCTAAGGCGATAAAGAAATATAAGACAGTATATTTCTTGACTTATGCGGGTTGCGGCGCCTTATTATCAAAATATATTAAAAATGCAAAACCAATTGTCTATAAAGATTTGGGGCCAGAGGCAATTTATAAATTAGAGGTCAGAGATTTTCCGTTAATTGTAGGCATAGATACTAAAGGAAGGAGCATTTATGATTAGACAGGATGGTCGGGGACTGGATAAGATAAGACGGGTACAGATTAACCGCAATTACATAAAATACGCAGAAGGGTCTTGTTTAATAGAGTTGGGCAATACCCGCGTTATCTGCACTGCTTCTATCGAAGAATCTGTTCCGCCGTTTTTAAAGGGCACAGGCACTGGCTGGGTAACTGCGGAATATGGTATGCTTCCGCGTTCCTGCCATACACGCATCCAGCGCGGAAAAAATTCCGGCAGAACCTATGAAATACAGCGCTTGGTTGGCCGTTCGTTAAGAGCAATTTGCGATATGAAACCCATAGGTGAACGGACTATCCGGATTGATTGCGATGTCATTCAGGCTGACGGCGGAACGCGCACCGCCTCTATTACCGGAAGTTTTCTTGCTCTCGCGGATGCCTTGTATAAACTCAAGAAAGGCGGCCTGATAAATAAAATTCCCGTAAAGGATTTTGTGGCTGCGACCAGCGTAGGTATTGTGAACGGAGATTTACTTTTGGATTTAACCTATGAAGAGGATTCCAAGGCCGAAGTAGATATGAATATTGTGATGACCGGAGGAGGTGAATTTATTGAGATTCAGGGCACAGCTGAACGCAAAACCTTTAATAAAGACCAGACGGATAAACTCTTAACCCTGGCAAAGAAAGGCATTGAAGAATTAGTTGATATCCAAAGAAACCTCCTCAAAGACATCCTGTAGGACCGTTTCTTCTCCCAATCAAGGACCGTTTCTTGCACCAATCGGAGAAGTGTCCCTTTAATATTATTATGGAACTGATAGTAGCAACGAAAAATAAAAAGAAATTAGAAGAAATAAAAGAGATTTTGAAAGAACTCAATCTTAGAATATTTTCCTTGGCAGATTATCCTGAAGGCATGCCGCGGATAATTGAAAATGGCAACACCTTCCGCGAGAACGCCATAAAGAAAGCAATTAAGATTGCAAAATTCACCGGCAAATTGACATTAGGTGAAGATTCCGGTCTTTGCTGTTATGCGCTGGGAGGTAAACCCGGCGTTTATTCTTCGCGTTTCGCTGGCAAAGACAAAAGCGACCGGAAAAATAATTTAAAATTACTGAAATTGCTTGAGGGCCTGCCCGTAATGAGAAGAAAAGCGCATTATTATTGCGTGGTTGCTTTAGCGGATAAGAATGGTTTGCTGGGAGTTGCAGAAGGGAAGTGTTGCGGATTTATTGGTTTTGGCCTAAAAGGTCATTTTGGATTTGGTTATGACCCTTTATTTGTCATCCCTAAATATAAAAAAACTTTCGCTCAACTTGGGCCGCGTATAAAACATAAGATGAGCCACCGTTTTCGCGCCCTCCAGAAAGCAAAGGCAATCCTTACTACTTACCTGAAATCCCGTTAGATAAGTACTTATCTAACGGGATAAAAAGAAATCCTTAATATTTTTAATCAAATCTAAAACCACAGGGATAATTTTGTATTTTGGTTTTTGAATTGTCCCGCTTACTTTTACAGTAAGAGCGCTGCTCAAGCCCCCTAATATTGCCGTGGTGAATTTTCTTATATCTGCTGAATCGCGAATAAGATTTTTATTTGTCTCAATGTAGATGGTGAAGTCTAATACTCCGTCAAATCCCAGTTTACCTTTACATTCCAGATTCAACTGTTCGCTGGTAAGCCTTAGTTTTTCGGTGGAAATGGATTTATCTTGAATACTGAATTCACCGAGAGCCTCTTTAAACATAATCTTTTCATAATCCGGCAACAAAAATAATTCTCCCAATCCTTTAAATAGATTGAATTGCCAGAGTTTACCGTCTTTAACAGAAACGAAACCATTGCCTTTTAAGCTCGCGGCGTCCTTAAAATTCCCGTTTAAATCCGCACTGAGATTTAGCAAGCCGGTTATATCTTTATCTTTTAAACCCGTATCCAATTTTAATTTTGCCAGGTCAATGCCCGAACTATTAAATTTTAAGAGGTAGGTCGGCACTCCCGGCTTTAAATCAGAAACGAAATCCAGATTTACCGTTCCCGAATAAGCAGAAGCAATAAAACGGTTTATATTTATCAGGCCGTCTTTCTGCTCCAGGCCAAAAGAAAGGCCGTTGAATTTTAGATTATAAACAGAAAAAGCATCAGAGGCAGCCTTAAAAGAGAGATTCCAGTTTCTGTAATCTTTAGCTTTTCCGGTTAATGCACCCTTGATATTCAGGATGCCATCGAGTTTAATTTTTTTCAGATTTTCAGATAGGGCAGGAGGAAGGAATACGAATGCATCGGAGGGATTAAGACTTAGGGCTGCCTTTAAGTCCAGCACCGGATTGATATTATCCTGTGTATCTATAGCGCCTTCCATATCAAATTTAGAATTCACATATTTACCTGCGAAGGTGATTATTCTTATTGTCTTGTCCTTAATTTTGATATCGGATTTTAAATCCAGGTCTTTAGAAATAAGGCCGAAATTTATCTCAGGTGTTTCAAAGTCCACTAATTTTCCGGTTGATGTATAGGCTACATTCAGGTAATTGAAAGTCAGGTTAAGCCAGTCTATAGTATTCTGTGTAAAGTCAACTTCCCCTTTAATATTATTTACCGGCTCTTTTAATAATTCCGCCTGTAATTTGGCATCGTTTATTTGAAGAGTTGCTTTGGTATCCAGAGGGGGCCTCCCGAGATAGCCCTCTATATTAATGTCAGCTGTAGCAATGCCGTTTAAATTAAGGCCTTCTGGTTTGTGAGGCAATATGACGAGCATTTTCTCTAAATGGAGCTGGTCGGATTTAAAATTAAGCTTAAGATAGGGATTAGCAAAATTATCGACTGTGCCTTTGAGCGTAAAGCCGGAATCCAGGGTTTGCAATTTTAAACTGTCAGTCCAGAGTTTATTTTTTGCTAAACCTATATCACCTGAAATGTTATTTACCTTTTCTATGTATTTGACGCCGTTAAGATTTGCCTGTATGAATTTAATATTTGCTTTATAATCGAATGTTCTTTTATCTATAGCGTAACTTAATTCGGGTTCGATATTGATATCTCCCGTAAGCGCCAGGTCTTCTTTTCTCAGCCCCAGGCCTTTTGTAGATATTGCACCTTTTAGGCTCATAAGATTATCTTTAAACTTAAATTCGAGCGCGCTATTCTCGATAGTGCCGCTGGCAATAGAAAGGGGCAACGCCTTTAGATAAGGGTTAAATTCAGTGATTACGAGGTTGGCAAGGTTTAATTTAGAATTAACTTCTTTTGACAGGAAATTATAATCGCCCCGAAGTGACAATGCAGTGATTTCTCCTTTGTCTGTAAGGATTTTACTTTCAATTAAAAAAGCAATTTTTGTTAACTGCTTTATCCCGAGAACGATATCTAAATCCTGAATAGTCCTGGTGAATTTAGGCGTCTGGCGCTCATCTTCAAAAACGCCCTTTCCATCGAAGATATTTATTTTATAGATAAGAAAAGAAAATTTTATCTTGGGCTTTGATTTTGGCTTGGGCTTGGGCAGAAAAATTCTTGAAAAATTAAAGCTATTATCTTGCTGGTAACTGACATTTAGATAAGGCGAGTCTATGTGAATTACAGGTATAATAATCTTTCTTTCTTTGATTAACGGCAGGAAAAGGATATGGAAGGAGGTTTCTTTGACGGTGAGGATGGTATTTTCTTTATCTTTTACTTTGTCGTAAATAACGATATTCTGGATAATGACGCCTCTAATAAGGCTATATTTGAGTTTTTCTATTTCTACGTTATAATTAAGATATGTTGCCAGGCTATTAGCAAGGCGGCCTTTAACTTTAACAGGCAGGTACACATTATTTAGATAGAGTATCCCCGTGGCAATTAAAAAAAGTAAAATTAATACAATGCCAAGAATTATTTTTTTCTTCATATTCGATCTATAGTCTACTCTAAAATTTAGCGATTGAAAAGTTTTTTTTCAGTGTTATAATTTAGTTGATATGCAGGGGCGTGCCCCGTTACAAATTGGGGCACGCAAGTAAGTATCTTTGCAATTTGTGATGGGGGCGTGCCCCGTTACAAATTGCAAATCTCTAAAATAGCTACAATTTGTAACGGGGCGTGGCTCAGTTTGGCTAGAGCGCGTGGTTTGGGACCACGAGGTCGACAGTTCAAGTCTGTCCGCCCCGACCAATTCATACTTTGGGGATTTTCAAGGGGAAAATTAAAATTCTTTGAATGCGTTTTCGCAAAAATTTCTTTTTCGTAACTCGTTTTAAATTCAGGGATTAAATTAAAGGGCTTTTTGAAATCTA
>DCOU01000105.1:0-10119 GCA_002322525.1 Candidatus Omnitrophica bacterium UBA1562
TGCATTTTTAACAAAGTCGTGCTTTGAATTACCATTTATATATATACCATATCTACAGAAAATGTCAATTTTTAAGATTTACCCCGTTAGAAATCTTGTTCTGCATTTTTAATGCTTTGGTATTTCTAACGGGGTTTACATCTTCGGCAAACCCCGTTAGAGAACTATGCTCTCTAATCCCGTTAGAAAGACTCTGACTGGCGGGATGAACTTTCTCTAACGGGGCAAATAGGTTTCTCCCATTAAATATTTATCAATATAGTGGGCGGCCTTTCTTCCTTCAGAGATGGCCCAGACAACTAAGGACTGGCCCCGATGCATATCTCCGGCAGAAAATACTCCTGGAACCTTCGTCATATAATTCTCATCGGTTTTTACGTTCCCTTTGCTATCAAGTTCTAAACCTAAATCTTTGACTAAGCCGCTGTGTTCAGTGTGCAGAAACCCTAAGGCCAAAATCACTAAGTCTGCCTCAATTTCAAATTCGCTGCCTGCAGCCTCTTTCATTACTTGGCAGCCTCCGGAATCTTTCTCAAATTCTACCTTTACACAGTAAAGTTTTTTTATCCAGCCATTCTCTCCGATAAATTTCTTAGTTAATATCGACCATTTACGCTCTGCGCCTTCTTCATGGCTGGTGGAGGTTTTTAAAATCAGGGGATATTTAGGCCAGGGATAATCGGGGCTACGACAATCAGGTGGCTGAGGAAGGAGCTCTATCTGAATTACGCAACTTGCGCCTTGTCTGTGCGCAATCCCCACGCAATCAGCGCCTGTATCTCCGCCGCCGATAACTACTACGCGTTTGTCTTTGGCATCAATAAATTTATCCGCAGCCGTTCTTTCACCTGTAACTCGTTTATTTGCGCAAGTTAAATAATCCATAGCAAAATGAATGCCTTTTAAAGACCTTCCTTTAATCTTTAAATCACGGGGGAGACGGCAGCCTATAGCAAGACAGATGGCATCAAATTCTTTTTGTAATTTTGTAGTAGCGTAGTCCTGTCCAACATTAATCGAAGTTATAAATTCAATTCCTTCTTTTTCTAAAATTTTAGTTCTTCTGTCTAAAACCCATTTTTCCAGTTTAAAATCCGGGATACCGAAACGCAAGATCCCGCCGACTTTATCGTCTTTCTCAAGAACTACCATGCTGTGTCCTGCTTTGTTCAGTTGGTTTGCGCAAGATAAACCCGCAGGACCTGAACCAATAACTGCAATGCGCTTTCCTGTGCGTCTTTTGGGCAGATTAGGCTTAATAAACCCGTGCTTAAACGCATATTCAATTATGCTCAATTCGTTTTCCATTACGGTTACGGGATCATCGTTTATACCTAAGGTGCAGGCAAACTCGCACTGTGCTGGGCATAGCCTTCCGGTAATCTCCGGAAAGTTATTTGTCGCACTAAGTAATTGAAATGCCTCCTGCCACCGGCCACGGAAACTTAAGTCATTCCACTCCGGAATATAATTACCAATGGGGCAGGCCCAATGACAGAAAGGCGTGCCGCAATCCATACAGCGCGAAGCCTGTTGCTGCGAATCTTCTGTGTTACGTAAAACCGCGGCCTCACGGTAATCTTTTACCCGCTCGCAAACTGGTCGGTATTCTGCAGCTTGCCTTTTTACTTTTAAAAAACCCCGGATATCACCCATCTAAAACCTCAGCTAACTCTAATTCCTCTTCTATTTCCTTCATCTCTAAAACACGTTTATACTCTTTAGGCATAACCTTGATAAATTTTTTAATCTCCCGCGCAAAATTATCCAGAATTTTTCCGGCAACTTGACTTTGAGTATATTGATAATGATTCTTCAATAGATTATAAATAATCTTTACGTCATCTACCGAAACCCCTTCCAGGTCTACCATCTCCAAATTGCACCTTTCTTTAAAACTTTTGTCTATGTCGTAAATGTAAGCAATACCGCCAGACATACCCGCGGCAAAATTCCTGCCAGTCGCCCCTATTACTAGCACCCTTCCTCCGGTCATATATTCGCAACCGTGATCACCTACGCCCTCCACTACCGCGAATATTCCGGAATTGCGGATGCAGAATCTTTCTCCGGCAACGCCTCGGATATAGGCTTCACCTGAGATCGCGCCGTAAAAGCTAGTGTTACCGACGATGATGTTTTCTTCGGCTTTATAATCAGCCACTCGGTCAGGATAAATAATGATTTTTCCTCCAGAGATACCTTTTCCTACGTAGTCATTGGCCAACCCTTGTAATTCAAAAGTGACACCCTTGGCTAACCAGGCCCCAAAACTCTGGCCGGCAACCCCTTTAAATTTACAATGGATAGTATCTTCGGGAAGGCCTTCCTCTCTGTAGATTTTGCAAACCTCACCACTGAGCATTGCCCCGGTAGTACGGTTAGTATTTTTAATCGGCAATTCTATTTTCACCGACGTTGCTTTTTCTAAAGCATCTTTGGCAAGTTCCATAAGTTTCAGGTCCAGCACTTTATCGATGCCGTGGTCCTGACGAACCCTGCAATATGTAGCCGCACCTTCTGGCACTTCTGGCTTATAGAGTATTTGAGAGAAATCAATCTCTTTTGACTTCCAAGGCAGAATTCGGGCATTGACTTCTAGAAGCTCGGTTCTCCCAATCATTTCGTCTACCCTGCTTATCCCCAGACTCGCCATAATTTCGCGTAATTCCTGCGCCACAAAGCAAAAATAATTAATAATGTATTCAGGCCGACCGCGGAATCTTTGGCATAAAACTTCATCTTGTGTAGCAATGCCTACAGAGCAGTTATTCAAATGGCAGTGCCGAAGCATCACGCATCCCAAAACAATCAAAATAGCTGTGCAGAAAGCAAATTCTTCTGCACCCAACAAAGCTGCAATTGCCACATCGCTTCCAGTGCGCATCTGGCCGTCAGTTTGTAGCCTCACCCTACTTCTTAAATCATTTAACACTAGGGTCTGGTGGGTCTCGGAGAGCCCTAATTCCCAAGGAAGGCCGGCATGCCTGATAGAGCTTATCGGAGAAGCGCCGGTTCCGCCGTCTCCTCCGGAAATTAAAATCATATCTGCATGGCCCTTGGCTACTCCTGCCGCAATAGTCCCCACTCCTATCTCTGAAACAAGTTTTACGCTTATCCGGGCACTAGGATTGGTATTTTTTAAATCAAAAATCAGTTGTGCTAAATCTTCAATGGAATAAATATCGTGGTGCGGAGGAGGAGAAATTAAAGTGACACCTGGAGTAGTGTAGCGCGTCTTAGCAATTGTGACACTTACTTTATGGCCGGGAAGCTGGCCTCCTTCGCCGGGTTTTGCTCCTTGAGCAATTTTTATCTGTAACTCATCAGCATTAACCAGATAATTAGTAGTTACTCCAAAGCGTCCGGATGCGACTTCTTTTACCGCGCTCCTGGTTGAGTCTCCGTTGGGAAGCGGATTAAATCGCATCGGATCTTCTCCACCTTCCCCTGTATTTGACCATCCTCCTAATCTATTCATAGCAATGGCTATAGTTTCATGCGCCTCTTTACTTATAGAACCAAAACTCATTGCGCCGGTGGCAAAACGCCTGACAATCTCCTCCACTGGCTCCACTTCTTCTATAGGTATAGAATGGGTTTTTTTAAACCTAAGCAGGCTGCGCAAGGTCGTCGGATTCTTTGCCTGGTCATTCACGAGCTTGGCAAATTCTTTATACCTTTGGTAATCATTTTTCCAGGCCGCATCCTGCAATGCAGCAATGCTATCGGGGTTCCATAAATGAAATTCACCGTCCTTCTTCCATTGGTATACACCAGCGTTTGTTAAATAAGGAATGCCTATTTCTCTGGAAGAATTAGCCTGTTTGTGCCTAAGAATGGTCTCTTCGGCAATAATATCAAGGCTTAGGCCTCCGATTCTCGATACTGTTCCTGTAAAACAACGATTAATAACCTCTGCATTTAATCCTAAAGCCTCAAAAATCTGGGCACCGCGATAACTCTGCAACGTCGAGATGCCCATTTTAGAAAGAATCTTTAAAATTCCTTTATCCACTGCCTTTATATAATTTTTCAAAGCAGTCTTTAAATCCACTTCCAACTCTCCTTCTCTAACCAGAAGTTCTACGGCTTGATAGGCAAGATAAGGATTAATACAATCAGCACCGTAACCCAATAACAGGGAAAAATGATGCACCTCTCTTGGTTCTCCACTTTCCACAATTATCCCAAGCTGCGTACGTAAAGCTTTTTGTACAAGATAATGGTGTACCGTTGACGTTACCAAAAGGGCAGGTATCGCAGCGTATTCTCTATTAACTCCACGGTCACTTAAGATAATAAAGGTATAGCCCTTTTTTATTGCCATGGCTGCTTCTTGACATATTTTCTCAAGCGCCTTTCTAAAATCATGTTTATCATTTGCCTTAAAGAGAATAGAAATTACCTTGGTTTTAAAACCGTTAATATTGATATTACGAATTTTATCCAATTCTTTATTGGTAAGAATCGGTTGCTTAATTTGTAATCTGTAACAAAGCTTAGGCGTCTCTTCCAAAAGGTTTTGCTCAGACCCAAGATAGGTTTCTAAGCTCATCACTAGTTCTTCTCTAATCGGGTCAATTGCTGGGTTAGTTACTTGAGCAAACAGCTGTTTAAAATAGTTATAAAGTAATTGCGGTTTTTCTGATAGAACTGCATGGGGGGTATCATTTCCCATTGAGCCAACAGGCTCCAGCCCTTTCTCAACCATCGCTTTAATGATTACCTTTAAATCCTCCCGAGTATAGCCGAATGCCTTCAAGGTAACTAAGATATCCGGATGTTTCTCTGGATGTGTTTTGACTTTTGGCAAAGAATCAAGTTCAACCATATTTTCTTTTAGCCAAATACTATAGGGTTTACTTTTAGACATAGTTTCCTTGATTTCTCTGTCAGCAATTATGCGTTTAAGTCCAGTATCAATAAAAAACATCTTCCCTGGTTCAAGCCGGCCGGAGATTAAAATATCAGAAGGAGCAATATCTAAAACTCCTACCTCGGAAGCCATTACCACAAGATCCTGTTTGGTAACAATGTAGCGCGCAGGACGCAGGCCGTTTCTATCCAAAACCGCACCCACCTTTGTCCCATCTGTGAAAGCGATGGCTGCAGGGCCATCCCAAGCCTCCATCAAACAGGCATGGAATCTATAGAAATCCTTCAGTTTATTATCCATAAGGTTATCCTGTTCCCATGCAACCGGTATAAGCATCATCATTGCATGTTGTAATGATCTCCCAGCTAAGACTAGAAGTTCAAATACATTATCTATGGTAGCAGAATCACTTCCTCCTAGCACAATTACCGGCATAATCTTTTTTAAATCTTTGCCGAATATTTTACTCTTAAGAAGGCCTTGGCGAGCCCGCATCCAGTTGATATTGCCTCTTAAGGTATTTATTTCTCCATTATGCGCTAAAAACCTAAACGGCTGAGCAAGATCCCAGGTAGGAAATGTATTTGTACTGTAGCGAGAGTGTACGAGACATATAGCGCTTTTAATAGTCTCATCCTTAAGATCGAGAAAAAAGTTTTCTAACTGCGCAGGCATTAAGAGGCCTTTGTAGGAAAAGGTACGACTGGATATATTAGTAATATAGAAAAACTGCCTTTGCTTTAACTTTGAAGCACAGACGGTATTTTCTATCTGTTTCCTGATGATATATAGTTTTCTTTCGAAATCTAATTGCTCCTTTATATTTTTATTCTTGCCGATAAAAATTTGCTCAATTACCGGTTGAGTATCTCTGGCAGTTTTACCTATATCTGAATTATCCACAGGGACACGACGCCAGCCTAAAAGAATCTGGCCTTCTTCTTTAATAAATTTTGCAAAAGTATTTTTACAAAATTGCCGCTCTTTATCGCTGGTCGGTAAAAATACTAATCCTGTGCCGTATTCTCCAGGATTCGGTAAATCAATTTTAGCCTCTCGTATAGTTCTGGCGAAAAATTCATGCGGTATTTGAATAAGAATTCCTGCGCCATCTCCAGTTTTAGGATCTGCACCTGTTGCTCCCCGGTGAGACAGGCGTCTGAGCACTTCTAAGCCCTGCCGGACAATCTGATTTGATTTCCTGCCTTTAACATCGCAGACAAAACCCACGCCACAGGAATCGTGTTCAAATCGCGGGTCATAAAGTCCTTGTTTTTTAGGTACATGATTGTATTTCATAGTTATATCTTCCATTTATTGGGATCAATTCCTAACTTTTTAATCTTGGCATGTATGGTATTACGGTTAATCCCCAATATCTTGGCTGCCTTTAGCTGATTGCCATACGTACGTTCTAAGGCATGTTCAATCAACGGCTTCTCAATTGCTTCTAAGATATATTTGTATAAAATGCCCTGCTTTTCTTTATACAGAGAATCGTCTAATTCAACAATCTTCTTTTCTAAAATATCCATTCAATCACCAAACCTTGCCTAATAGTTAAGCAGGCCAAGACAAAAAATTTTAACCTAATCCTATTTTTTGTGAAACTGCTATAATTCTGGCAAAATTAAAATAAACTATATCGGCCTGCCTTCTAAAAGCTTCTTTTCTCTTATAGCTTTCAATAAGCATATCTTTAGCATCAAATTCCACCGTTTCCTTTTTTGTATATTTGTCTATCCAAGACTCAATCATCTCTGGCGTAACTTCTACATGAAACTGTAAACCATAAGCATTTGCGCCAAATCTAAAAGCCTGATTCGGACAAGTTTGAGATTCTGCTAAATGTAAAGCGCCTTTGGGAATCTCAAATATATCTTCATGCCACTGAAAAACATTTAATTGCGAGGGTAAACCTGTAAATAATGAGTCTTGCTTTCCTTTGTCAGTCAAATTTACTTTAGACCAACCGATCTCCTTTTGTTTTGCTTTTTTAACCTTAGCACCACAAGCCTTAGCCAAAAGTTGCGCTCCAAGGCATATACCCAAAATAGGGATTTCCTCTTTTAGCGCTTTCTTTAAAAATTCATCCTCATCTTTTAGAAAGGGGTATTCATCATCATAAACATTCATCGGACCCCCGAGAGATATTATCGCCACTACATCCGCAAAATCTTTTGACCCTAACTCTTCCGTGTTTAAGTCAATTACCTGAAGATTCCAGGCAGTATTGCTAAAGAATTCCTCAATGCTGCCCGGGCCTTCAATTTCAATATGTTTTAAGATTAAAATCTCTTTAGGCATAGAAATAATTAAATGTCAAAGTAGAGATAGAATTCATAAGGATGCGGACGCAGGCGCACGGGATCTATTTCTTTCTCCCTTTTATACTCAATCCAGACATCAATGACATCCTGGGTAAAGACATCTCCCTTTAAAAGAAACTTATGGTCTTTTTCCAAGTTAGCGAGAGATTCTTCCAGCGAACCAGGGACTGTAGGAACTTTTGCTGCTTCTTCAGCAGCCAATTCATAGGTATTCTTATCTAGAGGCTCGCCCGGCTCAATTTTATTCTGAATACCGTCGATTCCCGCCATAAGCATAGCCGCAAAAGCTAAATAAGGATTGCAGGAATTATCCGGCGGCCTGAATTCAATACGTTTAGTTTTAGGATTCTCAGTATAAACCGGAATACGCACTGCTGCAGAACGATTGCGCTGTGAATAAGCCAAATTGACTGGTGCCTCATAACCCGGGACTAATCTCTTGTAGGAGTTTGTAGTAGGGGCGCAGAAGGCCATCAAGGTCGGCGCATGCTTCAATAATCCTCCAATATAATATTTGGCAGTTTGCGAAATGAGCGCATAACCCTTGGGGTCAAAAAAGATATTTTTGCCCCCCTTCCAAAGCGACTGGTGGGTATGCATCCCCGAACCATTATCGCCAAAGAGTGGTTTAGGCATAAAGGTTGCCACCATATTATTTTTCTTGGCGATATTTTTGACAATATATTTGTACATCAGACAATTATCTGCCATTTTCACCAAGGTACCAAACCGCATGTCAATCTCGCACTGTCCAGCAGTAGCCACTTCGTGATGATGCACCTCTATACCTATACCTGCCTTAATCATTGCCAGAATTATCTTACTTCTCAAATCCTGCAAAGAATCGTGGGGCGGAACCGGAAAATAACCTTCTTTATAGCGGGGTTTATAACCTAAGTTTGGCTTTTCATCTCTGCCAGAATTCCACTCGCCCTCTATGGAATCAATAAAGTAATAACTAGAATTTTCTGTCTGGTCAAAACGGATATCATTAAAGATAAAGAATTCCATTTCCGGACCCCAGTAGCTGGTATCTGCAATACCCGTGCTTCTTAAATACTCAGCTGCCTTTTTTGCCACATAGCGTGGGTCACGGCTATAGGGCTTTTTGGTAAGAGGATCATAGATATCGCAAAGAATGCTTAGAGTCGGCACATCACAGGCTGGGTCAACTACAGCTGTAGTAGGGTCAAGCATCAAAATCATATCTGATTCCTGAATCTTCTGAAATCCTCTGATAGAGGAACCATCAAAACCAATGCCTTCTACCCAAATGTTTTTCACCGGATCATCGATCTCGGATAATTCAGTAGCGGGAATTGAAAAATGCTGCCATAGACCCGGTAGGTCATTAAATTTCAAATCCACTATCTCAATATTATTTTCCTTGATGAGCTGAGTTACTTTTTGAATGTCTTGCTGGTTAACCTGTCCATTCCAACGTAGTGTTACCCTGTCTCTTTCTACTTTGCCTAATTTTTTAGTTGCTTTCTTTACCATTGTCTTTAACCTCCTTTAAAAAGAAACACAGTATCGTTTAAGATAATCCAAATAATGCCGCAAAAGATGAAACTTTTCTCTTAGTTCCTGTGAATTATGGTTGAGTTCCCATTCTACCTCTGTATCTTCTAAAGCCTTTAATGCATCAATCAACACACTTTTTATTACTAATTTAAAACAATCAAATTTACTTAAACCTTTAGCATCAGCCTCCTTGCAAATGTCATCAATAACTTTGTTAAGCCATGCTTCATCTTCCTTTCTGAGCTTAGCCATCTTCAGGACCTTGTAGGGATAAAATAAAAAAAGCGCTCCTTTTTGGTCGTTTTTCTTTGACCATCATGAACGCCTATGTTCTTACTTTATTTTGCCTAATTCGGCACTACAATGTGCTTATGTTTTAGCCATCTACTTCTACAAGTAAAAAATCACATGTTTTGGTAACCCCCTATAATGCCTCCTCGCCTTTTTCTCCAGTTCTAATTCGTATGGCATCTTCTATACTAGAAATGAAAATCTTGCCGTCTCCGATTTCACCAGTTTTGGCACTGTCAATTATAGTTTTGGTGATGCGCTCTAAATCTTGGTCTTTTACGATTACTTCTATTTTTATCTTTGGCAATAGCTCTACTTTGTATTTCTCGCCGCGCCACTGCTGAACTACGCCTTTCTGTTTTCCGTGGCCTTCGATTTCACTGATCATTAAACCTCCGCATCCGGCTTTTTCCAAGGCGCTGCGTACTGCCTCTAGTTTCTCCGGTCGGATAATTGCCTCGATTTTTTTCATCATAACCTCCGCTTTATAAATTTCTTAATTTTATTCCTCATCTTTAACCCCTAAAAAAGAATAAGCGGGCTTTCTGCTTAAAAACTCAGGATAAGCAACATTCCCATGCTCGCCGATATCCAGGCCTTCAATTTCCTCTTGTAGGCTAACCCGGATGCCCATAGTTGCTTTAAGGATTGCCCAAGTAATCAAGGAAATAATAAAGGTATACGCTGCTACGCTAATCACGCCGGTAAGCTGTGCCATGAATAATTTTGTGCCGCCGCCAAAGAATATACCGTTACCAGTAGCAACACCAGCAATTTTGTCCTGAGCAAACAGCCCTACGCAAAGCGTCCCAAAAACACCGTTGACTAAATGCACTGACAAGGCTCCAACCGGGTCATCGATCTTTATCCTGTCAAACATGATTACAGCCAAAACAACCAATACGCCGGCAATCAAACCAATGATAATAGAGCTTGCCACGCTTACAAATGCGCAAGGTGCGGTAATTGCTACCAGGCCAGCTAAGCAGCCGTTTAAAGTCATGCCTAAGTCAGGTTTACCAAGTATGATCCAAGAGATAATGGTTGAACTCATAATAGCTGCTGCAGCTGCAGTATTAGTAGTTATTGCAATAT
>DCOU01000105.1:10304-10963 GCA_002322525.1 Candidatus Omnitrophica bacterium UBA1562
AAAGACAGGTTATGACCTGGAATGGGATTAATCTTTCCGTTGGTATATTTGCCAAAACGCGGGCCCAAAAGCAATACGCCAGCTAAAGCAGCCCAACCACCAACAGAGTGCACAACGGTAGAGCCAGCAAAATCAAACATCCCCTTTGTCGCCAGCCACCCGCCGCCCCAGATCCAGTGCCCGACAATAGGATAGATAATCATAGTCATAATAAAGGAAAAGAAGATAAAGGATTTATACTTGATTCTCTCTGCCACTGCCCCGGAAACAATTGTGGCTGCAGTCCCACAGAAGACTAACTGGAAGAAAAACTTCGCCCACATCGGAACATCGGTCCAGCTAACTGCAGTATAAACACCTTTATAAGCTGCGCCAACTGCCGGTGAATTATCCAGACCGCTGGCAAAAAATAATCCTTTTAATCCCAAAAAGGGATTACCATCGCCAAACATCAGGCCCCAACCCAGAAACAAAAACCCAAGCGATGAAACTGCGAATACGATTAAATTCTTAGAGAGAATATTCACGCAATTCTTCGACCTAGCAAAACCTGACTCTACCATTGCAAACCCTAAGTTCATAAAAAATACCAGCTTTGCCGTAACCAGAACCCAGATGGTATCAACTACAATCTTCATATCCATAGCAATTATCCTCCT
>DCOU01000105.1:11059-17277 GCA_002322525.1 Candidatus Omnitrophica bacterium UBA1562
TTAGAAATTTATGTCTATCTGTAACGTTATGGTGTCGGTTAAATTATGATTGTTATATATATCGTAACCTAATATTGCTGAAATATCTTTGGTGAAGCTCCAGGCTAAACCATAATTAATCGCTCCGTAACCTGATTGTGTCCCCTGATAATCAACAGCCAACCATAACTTATCACTTATCTCTGACATTGTGCGTTCCCAGCAAGCCAAGACGCCGCCGTTATCGCGTAATCCGTTTTTATCGCGTAATAACCTGCCGTTACCTCTAAAATATCCTGCGGAGAAACGACCCAAATTTAATTTACCCACGGAAAGGGTTTTTCCTCCCTTAAAATACCAGATATTATAATTAGTTCTGTGGCTCCTAGTGCCCATATCGTAAGCGCCAACGGCAAATGCCGGCATATGCTTAAAATAGGCATCCTCAGGCACACCCAATTTAAAATGAAAATACCAGGGATTTGAATCCAGAAAAGAACCCAAGCCTTTTTTATAATCAAAGCCAGTTTCCGCCATTACCTTGCCTAAAGGCTTCCACAGCTTTCCTAAAAGATTCTCATCCGGCTTGTCAGACAATAGGCTAAAGGTTAGACCGTAAACCTGTAGAACATAATTGTGCTGGTCATAATTATCGGCGTTTGTGCCTTTAGCGGTTGTAGGAAAATAGAAATCAGAGGTAACGTGCACCTTTTTGTAGGGCTGGATATCTGTAGATGGAGCCCAGATGTGGGTGGATGGCGTTGCAAAGGCAAAATCCGAGACCAGGAATCCGAACGATAAAAGCATAAACCAAAGCACAAGGTTTTTAATTTTAAACATCACTCTTTCCCCTTTTCTAAAGTATGGCTTTGTTTTTTCTCTCTCCTGTGCGCACCCGCACACAGTCATCCAGAGGTATTACTGCAATTTTTCCGTCACCCATTTTTCCTGTTGAACATTGCATTAATATAGTGGAAATAATCTCTTTTACCTGCTTGTCTTTAGCATAGATTTCCAATTTTACCTTATGCACAAAAAGGAAACTATCTGGCCGCGTGGTCTGCACCCCAAATCCGCGCACTTCGGAAACTGTCATGCCACCAATGCCTACACCTTTCAAGGCATCAGTAACATCCTTGAGTTTTTCTGAATGGATTATGCATTCAATCTTTTTCATATTGGTCCTCCAAAAAATTAAGGCGTCTTTTTATCCATCTCTGGACTGAAAGACGCCCACGTCTTTAACAACTGTTTAACACCCCAACATATCGGATTGTTGGGTGTGCCCTTGCTGGGCAACCACAATGGCGTTCTTTTATCGGAACGCCATTGTTTTCTTTACACTACTATGTGTTTTCAATATTACAAGTAAAAAATCTTATGTTTTGGTAACCCGCGCTGTTAAAAGAAATCCTTATACTCCTGACACTTAACTTTAATTCTGTTTCTTAATTTCACCACCCTTACATGAGAAATACCCAATACTCTGCCGATTTCTCTGACAGTCAACCCTTTCAAACAAAGAGACAAAACTTCTTTTTCTCTTTTGGTTAAGCCATCATTCAGGATCTCTTCAATTAAAATTTTACTACTTATATCCTCAAAATATAATTTAGGATCCTCAAAAGATAAAATCCTCTCTGCCGTCGCCTCCTCTTCATTATCCGTATAGGTATCCATACTGATTAAACAAACCTTATCTTGCGTCTTACGAATATAGTTCTTAAGATAATAATAGCAACCTTGCAATATGTAACTATCATTCTTACCAACTAACCTACCATCTTTGTAATCTATCCAAAGATGCACTAATGCCTCCTGAAATAAGTCATCTTCGTTAAAGAATGTAAAACGACCGTTAAGTTTATAGGCTATCCCTTTTAATTTTGGCGATATTCTTTTGACAACTTCCTCAAAATACATTTTAACCTCTATATTTATTAGTAATCGGCATCCTGCGATCTTTACCGAATGCCCGAGGTGTAATTTTTATTCCCGGTGGAGACTGCCTACGTTTATATTCACTTTTATCTACCATAGCCAATACTTTCTTGACCGTCTCGTGATCAAAACCTAAATGGGTAATCTCTTTTAAGTCTTTATCTTCTTCAATATAAGCTTTAAGTATAGGATCTAAAGTTGCATAAACGGGTAGCGTATCGCAATCCTTCTGGTTAGGTTTAAGTTCAGCCGTGGGTTCCTTTGTTAACACACGCTCGGGGATTACCGACCGCACAGAATTCCTGTATTTAGCTAATTTGTAAACCAATTGTTTCGGCACATCTTTGATTACGGCAAAGCCTCCTGCCATATCGCCGTAAAGCGTGGCGTAACCTGTGCTCATCTCAGATTTATTTCCGGTAGTTAACACTAACCAGCCAAATTTATTAGATAGCGCCATGAGAATATTATCCCTGATACGCGCCTGTAAATTTTCCTCTGTAATATCCTTCTCTTGACCTATAAAATGCGACTCAAGGATTAATAAATACATTTTATATATCTGTTCAATTGAAATAGTGATAAATTCGATACTCAAATTTTGCGCCAACTGCCTGGCATCGGTTTCGGATTCTGGGGAAGAATAACGTGAAGGCATAAATACCCCGAAACAATTGTCTTTGCCCAAAGCATCGGATGCTAAAGTGGCAACTAGCGAAGAATCAATCCCTCCGCTTAAGCCAATCACTACTTTTTGAAAACTATTTTTAGTCACATAATCCTTAAGCCCTAAAATCAAAGCCTGATAAATCTCGGCAGCAGGTTCTATTGGTTTGTTACTTTTTAGAGATAGCATATTCTTTTTCTTAAGGGATACGGTATCAGCAACCGTAACCACCCTCTTGGTTTTCTTTATCAGACTTGCTGGAATATCTAAATCGGCAATCAGCAAATCTTCCTTAAATGCCTCTGCCCTGCTAATGATATTGCCACTAGTATCCACAATCATACTCTGGCCATCAAAAACTAATTCGTCTTGCCCGCCTACTAAATTAGTATAAGCAATAAATACGTGATTATCTTTTGCCTGGCTTTGAATAACCCTTTCTCTTTCTTTGATCCTGCCAGAATAGTAAGGCGAGGCATTAATATTAAGGATTAGCTTTGCCCCGTAGAGACTTTGCATTTTTGTCGGCCCATTTATATGCCAGATATCTTCACAGATGTTTACGCCGAATATAGATTTTGCGAATCTAAAAACTAAGGGCTCGCCACCCGCTCTAAAATAACGCTTCTCATCAAAAACCCCATAATTAGGTAAAAACATCTTGCGATATATTCCTCTAATTTTGCCATTATAAATGACCGCTGCCGCATTATAGACATCTTCTCCTTTTCGATCCACAAACCCCACTACCGCTATAATATCTCCGAATAATTGGGTCAATTCTTTTAATTTCTCTAAATTATCTTCGATGAACTTAGGTTTAAGTAAAAGATCTTCGGGTGGATAACCGGTAACGGCTAATTCCGGAAAACTTACTATATCTACGGCCTGTTCTTGCGCTATTTGCAGGAATCCATTTATTTTTCTGCGATTACCCTCTAAATCGCCCACAGTGCAGTTTATTTGTGCCAAAGCTATACGAAGATTCTCTTTTCTCATCCTGGTATCTCGCAATCAACTCTTATCTTGTCGTGGGACAGTCCCTACTGGCAACGCTAATCACCCATAAAAAATAAGGCGCCTTCACCCCTACATTGGGTAAAAGACGCCTTAGTCTATTATTAAAAACTTTATTCTGTAAAACCTAACTACCGGACATCACTGTCTTACTTCTACCCCAAGATTCGGTTTATCTCTTCCTTATCGCAATCCATCACATAAGGAATACCGGAAATAGAAGCGGCTTCGCGCGTAAGAGCAAAAATATCGTCTCTGGTGATATGTTTGAGAGCAAATTTTCTCTCCCCTGCCATGAGTTGTTTAAGGCCAGTTGCTAACCTATCGTAATAAGTGTACATTCCGATAGCGCCTACAGGGATATCTTCGAAGTCTTTCCTGTATTTTGCTTTTAATGTTTCCGCAGCCACGAAAATCTGCTCTACGGTATCACCGTATTTCTTATACTCTTCAGGCACCTTACCTTCTTTTATTAATCTGCCTACCGTCTTGGCTGCCATGGCTGCAGCAAACGTGGCTCTACCCATACATATCGCCTTAACATAAGGACTAGCCAAGGCTATAGCTTTGAAAATATGGTCTTCTAGGCTCAAGCCTCCGGCCATTGCTACTGGCGGAATATATTGACCTTGGGCTTCAATTCTTTTTAACATCTGATAAAGTAGGCACTCCAGTTCCACGGTCGGTATACCCCATTCATTCATCATTCGCCAAGGCGACATTCCTGTTCCGCCACCTGCTCCATCTACTGTAAGTAGGTCAATTTTAGCATTGGAGGCATATTTTACTGCTCTGGCTAAATCCGCTGGTCGGTAAGCCCCAGTTTTTAAGGTAACGTATTTAAATCCCAATTTTCTTAAACGCGCCACCTCTTTATAAAACGCTTCTTCTTCTACCATCCCCAGGCGCGAGTGTCTTTCAAATTCTTTAATTGCTCCTTGTTTGTAGGCCTTCTGTATCAGGGGATTCTCTGGGTCAGGATGAACAATATAACCCCTTTTTTTAAGTTCGAGTGCCCTTTCTAAAGTTGGCAACTTTACTTCTCCACCGATATCTTTTGCTCCTTGGCCCCATTTTGGCTCAATAGCCTCGACGCCCAATTCTAAGGCATACTCTGGAACGCCCAACTTTCCATCCTCAACATTATATTGCACAACAATTGTTCCCCGGCCGTTATACCATCTCTTATAAGTATTAACTCTGCGTTCCAATTCCGGAGACTTCACCACTCTACCGTTTTTAAATTCAGCTTTATGGTCCATACCACAGACGTTTTCTCCAACCACGACTATTGTCCCGCAGATAGCCGCGCCCACGGCCACTTCCTCCCAGTTGACTCTGGCTACCTCAGTTGAACCCAAGGCACCGGTAAAAAATGGTACATCTAATTTAATCTTAGATTTTGCACCGACCTCGATAGATATATCTACAGCCGGAAAGATGGCTTTATCAGAATCAGCTTCTATACCTACCGCACCCACGCATGTTCCTTGAATATTGAAGTGAGAAAAGTCTATGGGATAATTTTTCTCCGAGCCAGCAACTATCTTTCCAAAAGGTTGGGGGTAGATAAGCTCCCTACCTCTAATCGCTGATTTTGCTACTTCACAAAGACCTATACAACCATCCAAACACACAACACAAAGCCCGGAAGTAGGAGATGGACTTATTCTATTTCTAGTATTCGTAGCTGGACTGGCATTTGGTTTACTCAATGACATTCTTTCCTCCTTTTTTTAAAAAATTAGGGTGGCACTTTTGTGACGCCCTATACTTTTTTCTTAATCTCCGCTGATAAAATGATTGCCTCAGCAACTTCGCGCATGGTCTTACGATGATCCATACTAAACCTCTGTAGTTTTAGATATGCTTGTTCTTCAGTTAAGCCTTCCTCTTTCATTAAGAGCCCTTTGGCACGTTCGATTTTCTTGCGATTTTCTAACTCCTCCTGGATTACCTTACTTTTTACCATCAACTCTGTATTTTCAATCGCTACGGCTGCCTGGTTAGCTATAGAGGTTAAGATTTCAATTTCGGTTTCCGTAAAATCGTGCGGCGTAGAAGTGTAACAATTAATCACCCCTATAACTTTGCCTTTTACTGCTAAAGGAACACACAAAAGTGAACATAGACTCTCTTTCTTGGCAATGTCTTGATATTTATATTCTTTTTCTTTGGTTACGTCTTTCACAATTAATGGTTTATTTTGTGCCGCCGCTTTTCCTGCAATCCCTTCTCCTATTTTTAAAGGTGGCTTCTTGTTATATTCTTCACTCATACTCTGAGTCGCCCTGATTACAAGTTCATTATTTTTCTCATCAATGAGCATTAATGAACAAATATTTGAACCTAGAACTTCAGCGGTAACAGTAACGATAAGACGAAGTATATCTTCTAAATACAAATCAGAAGTAATTGCTTTAGCAATTTTGGATAGTGCCTTAATCTGTTCTTTAAAAGGCATACTTGGCATCTTAATAATAAAAAGGCGTTCTTGCGAACGCCACTTTGTTCCCTTTCCTCAAGCACTAACCTTGTGCTTTATTATGAAAAAAAGTATAACACACGATTCGTATTTGTCAAGGTTTTATTTGAGGTCTCTGAAAAACTCCCA
>DCOU01000062.1:0-5169 GCA_002322525.1 Candidatus Omnitrophica bacterium UBA1562
GGCTAAAATTTAACAAAGTTGTGAACGTAACCAAGATTATGACAGAGAGAATTATTATCGCAGGTGCCGGAGGCCAGGGTATTATGCTTCTGGGTAAGGTAATGGCCGAGGCAGCCATGCGAGAAGACAAATATGTAACCTGGTTACCCGCTTATGGGGCAGAGGTGCGCGGTGGAACCAGCCACTGCATGGTAGTTATATCTGATACGGAAATAGGTTCGCCTTATATTGAAAAGGCAGATACCTTAATTGCGATGAATGGGCCGTCATTAAAGAAGTTTAAAAACAGGATAAAAAGTAAAGGTTTAGTCATTATAAACAGGTCCTTAGCAGGAAGCGATATAGAGTTAGATAAAAACTGGAATATCATAAGATATCCTTTTACTGATTTAGCGGTAAAGCTGGGTAATATTAAGGTAGCGAATATGATAGCCCTGGGATGTTTTATCAGCCAGAAAAACATCGTGGATTCAAAGAGCGTTTCTTGTGTTATCCAGGCGGTCGCGCCGGAAGATAAGAGGGGCCTTATCGAGATTAATCAAAAGGCATTATTAGAAGGGATGAAATTAAAATGATTAGAGTCCGTTTTGCGCCTTCTCCGACGGGAAATCTCCATATCGGCGGCGGCCGCACCGCCCTATTTAACTGGCTTTATGCCCAGTCTAAGAACGGCCAATTTATTTTAAGGATTGAGGATACAGATTTGAGCCGTTCCAAGAAGGAGTATATCGATGAAATATTGAACAGTTTAAAATGGTTGGGGTTTGAATGGGATGAAATTTACTATCAGAGCCAGAGGTTTGATATATATAAGGAGTACGCGCAAAAAGTGTTAAAAGAAGGCAAGGCCTACATTGAAAAATCTAAAAACCACAAAGAGGCGGTAATCTTTAAAGTTATACCGCAAAAGATAAAAACCATTGATTTGATACATGGGGAAATAGAATTTGATACCTCGGTGATAAAGGACCAGGTTTTGATTAAGTCCGACGGGACTCCCACCTACAATTTTGCCTGTGTAGTGGATGATGCCCTGATGAAGATCACCCATATTATCAGAGGAGACGACCATATTTCCAATACCCCCAAACAAATTCTTTTATATCAGGCATTAGGTTTTCCTCTGCCGGAATTTGCGCACCTGCCGCTGATACTGGCAAAAGAGGGGGGCAGGATGTCCAAAAGAAAAGGCGCAACCGCCATAACCGAATACCGCCAAATGGGCTATTTACCGCAAGCCCTGGTTAATTTTCTTATGCTTTTAGGCTGGTCGCCGGGAGAGAACCGAGAGATTATAGATATAAAAGAAGCAACAAAGCTTTTTGATATAAGAAGCGTTAATAAAACCGCCGCAGTAATGGATATGGCTAAACTTGACTGGATAAATAACCAGTATCTTAAGAGCGAAGATCCCCAAAGCCTAACAGACGCGGTAATTCCCATGCTGATTGAGAAGAAATATATAGATAAAGATAATTTTGATAGAGGGTATGTCATGTCCTTGGTAAAATTATTTCAGGCACGGCTTTCGGTCTTAAATGATTTTGTGGACTGGGCAGACTTTTTCTTTCTGAAAAATATTACCATTGACCCGGCAGCAGAGCAGAAATTTCTGGCCCAGGATTTATCCAAAGAATTTAAACTTTTTATAGACAGATTAGGTAAGTTAGATAAGTTTGATATTGCGGCAATTGAAGCGAGTTTCCGAGAGCTGGTAGCCGAGCTTAACATCCAGGCTAAGGCGCTCATCCATCCCATAAGGGTGGCCCTTACCGGAAAGACTATAGGACCGGGGTTATTCGAGGTTATATACTATTTAGGGAAAGAGCGGACAAAGGAAAGATTGATGAAATGGGTAAAACAAAGGAGAGGAAGTTTATGATAAAAAAAGCGACCCTACTTTTTATGTTTATCGTTTTTATTATTACCGTTTCCGGATGCGAGACTGCCAAAGGTGTATGAACGGCACTAATCAGAGCTGACGAGTGGATGCATGAGAATCTCTGGTAAATAACCATTCTTATATAAATTCTTGCCCTGTCGTCTAATTGAACACCTTTAGTTTTTATCTAGCGAAATCCCTGCGAGTGTAAGTGAGCGGGGGCGGTAGGGAAAAGGGTTTATTATGGCAAAATGTAATCTCTGCAATCAAGAATTAGGAAGAATTACTGAGACGCACTTGTGGTATAAACACAAGATGCATTTTTCTAGATTTATTAAGCAATTTCCGGAAGTAAATATAGGACCTATGCCTTGGAATAAAGGTGATACGAAAGCGAATAATCTAGGCCTATTAAGATTATCTAACACACTGAGGACAAAGAAAGAATGGAATTTTAGTAAATGGCAGAGAGAGAAACGCCCGGTAACTAGGTATAAGGAACTATTAAAAGATGGAAATCTATCAGAATTAATTGGCATAATTTTAGGCGATGGTAACTTAAATGAACATCCGAGAACAGAAAACTTAAGGATAACTTGTAATTCTAATGACGCCGGTTATATAGAGCATATCAGCAGTCTTATAACAAAAGTTTTTTATAAGCATCTATCTATACGCAAGCGAAAGGACGAAAATGCCGTAAGCGTAGATTTATATCAGTGTAAAATTAGTGAAAGATTAAATCTTCCCTGTGGTAATAAAATTAAGAATAACGTTGGGGTGCCTCATTGGGTTTTTTTAAATAAGGATTATATGCGCAGATGTCTGAAGGGATTATTTGAAACCGATGGCTGTTTTCACGAAGACATAAAGAATTATACTCGCTGTATGGAATTTAAAAATAATTGTGCGAGATTAAGAAAAGACGCTTATAATATCTTATTAAAGCTCGGCTTTAATCCTCAGCTTGGCACTAATTATGTTCGTTTAGCCAGAAGAAACGAAGTTTACAGGTTTAAGGAACTAATAGATTTCCGAAACTATAATTAAATTGCCCTCTCGGCTAATGGTAGGCCACAAGATTCTGGATCTTGCTATCATGGTTCGAATCCATGGGGGGCAGCCAACCTTGACGCTCAGGCGAACAATATAAAGTTTGCCAATCAGGAGGTGAACATGAATTCTTGGATTGTTCGGATTAGCGTATTTATTTTAGCCGTAGCTGCATTAATTTTTGCTCTAAGTAACATTTACACAATAGAAATCGATACTCAAGGAACCGCATGGATTCTAAACAGAATAACCGGGAATGCTTATAAATATTATGATCCTCAAAAAGGGTTTACAGGATACAATATTTTGCAACGAAACGAAATGTATAAGCTCCGATAAATCGGTTGTCATTTAGGTTGTCATTTAGGTTGTCATTTGGAGGAGCGATACTATGGCGTTTAATCCAAAATATACGATTACCAATAAAATCCTTAATAATATCTCCCGTATTATGGCGGGAAGAGAGGTTATTGAACAAACGCCTCTGCCGCCAAAATGGGAAGCAAGGTTACGGCGCCAGGCGTTATTACGCAACGCTCATGCATCAACTGCTCTGGCCGGGAATAAGCTGACTTTTAAAGAAGTAGAAGCTTTGTATACCAAAAGAAATAAAAAATGCGAGCCATCGACCCAGTCAACGCCCGCATTTTAAATATGCCTTAAGAGGGGCTTTTGTAGATTGAGGGTCTTTAAACAGGTAACTTTATGTGTTATACTTTAAATGGAAGAAAAAGATTGACTTTCGCATACTCTTGTGGTATAAAAAATGCCATCATCCCAGCGAGATCTCGTATCTTGCTGGCCCCGAACTTCTCGTGAGTTCGGGTTTTTTATTATAAGCTATGAATAGAATAGTTTTCTTTATTGACGGTTTTAATCTTTATCACTCCTTAGATTGCAATACCACTTACTACAAATATAAATGGCTCAACCTTGATAAACTCACCCGTTGTTTCGTTACTTCAAACGAAAAAATAGAAAAAGTATTTTATTTTACGACCTACGCTACATGGAATCAGGTTAAACTTGCCAAACACCAGACATATGTAAAAGCCTTGCAGTTTGTAAATGTTGAAGTAGTTTTTGGTGCTTTTAGATATGTTGATAAAACCTGCCGAATCTGCCATAAACAATACAAAACCTTCGAAGAAAAGCAAACAGATGTTAATATCGCCATTAAGCTTTTCCAGACAGCTGTCCAGGATTTATGGGATACGGCGATAATTGTCTCCGGAGATAGCGATTTAATACCAGCCATACGAGCCGTAAAAAGCACTTTCCCAGCGAAACGCATTGGGTTGGTGATTCCAATAGGCAGGCGTGCCGAAGAGCTAAAACAAGTAGTGGACTTTCATATGAAATTGAAAGAAAAACATCTATCTACCAGCCAGTTCGCAGACGAAATAATTATAGACGGCGGGGTTAGATTGACTCGACCTGCTACTTGGAAATAAAAGGTAATCCCGAAATATAGGACATTTTAGGACACGGTTTTAGGACATTAGAAACGCCTATTATAAGATTTCAGTTTAGTTTAGGTTGCCTAAATAGATAAAACCGCCTTTATAATGGCGAATAGTTATTTTCACAACCATATGTATTACTTGAGGTTGTGAATTTCGTCTGGCGTCCAGTTCGGGCAGCCAATTTCGAACTTGGACTCGAACTTGACAGAGCAATTGAAAATTGAAATTCGAAAATATTTGAAAACGTCCAAGTCGCTATCGGTTTGGACACTAATCGAAAGGAGGGGGTATGAGGGGTATTAAGAAGGCGGTGTTGGGAGTGGTTTTGTTTGCGGTGTTATTTGTTTTTGCGCCGTATTCTCTAGCACAACAGCTCGATTATTCCGAAGAGGAGCTCGCAAGCGATACGGTTGAGGCATCTGATGTTTTAGAAGAAGATGATATCGTCAAAGAGACGGGTTATTCTAAAGACGGCTTAAGGAGTATGAGGGTAAATGACCCTCAGAAATTTAATCAAATCGTCAGCCAGAGGATAGATCACCTAAAAGACTTGCGACAGAATAACCCCGAGAGATATCAGAAAATTATGGAGCGCGTTAAACAGAGGAAGGCAGAGAGACTGGAGCGGCTCAAGCAGGAAAATCCTGAGCGTTATAACAAGGTTATGGAACGGCGTCGTGCGTGGTTAGATAAAAAAGAGGATTTGTTGGATAGGCGCGAAGATGTTAAAGACCGCAGAGAAAATGTGCGTGACCACAGAGAAGACGT
>DCOU01000062.1:5267-10239 GCA_002322525.1 Candidatus Omnitrophica bacterium UBA1562
GACCGCAGGGAAAACGTACGAGACAGGCATGAAGATGTTCGCGACCGCAGAGAAAATGTGCGAGACAGACGTGAAAATATCCACGATAGGAAAGATGCCTCCCCGAGAAGGCAGCAGGCACCAGCTCCTCGGGGCACTGGAGGCGGTAGGAGGCGTTAAATATTAAAAAAGATAAAATAATCGTTCGATTTCTTGCTGACGTTCTTTCTCGGTTCTAAGGCGGGAGATTTGCAAGAGCCTTCTGCCGGTGAAGATTCGCAGCTTTTCTTGGTCGTCACAGGACTTCATGTTTTCGATGAAGTCAACGGGTAAGTTGTGAAGTTCGTCTGGCGTCCAGTTCGGGCAGCTAAAATTTAGGGGACACACGGGGCAGTTGCGTGCGAGGATGGCGGAATGGCAGACGCGACAGTTTGAGGGGCTGTTGGGCGATGAGCCTGTGAGGGTTCAAATCCCTCTCCTCGCACCATTGTGTAAGGTTGCCCCCAAAGGCTCTTACCCCGAGGGGGCACCAGTAGAAAATAATATGTCAAAGCTAAAGGTTAATAAAGATTTTTTTAATAAATGGTCACCCACCATGTCATATATATTAGGTTTTATTTTTGCAGATGGTTGTCTAGTAGAGCATAAAAACGGTTATCACGGTTTAGATATAACAAGTAAAGACTTAAAACACCTTAGACTGATAAAGGAACAATTGAAGTCTGAACATAAAATTGGCAAAAAAGAGAGAGGTTATCGTATTCAAATTAGAAATAGGAATATTTATAACGCTTTGATCGGACTTGGATTAACTTCTAGAAAATCAAAGACAATAAAGTTCCCTAAAATACCCATAAGATATTTTTTTCACTTTATACGCGGTCTATTTGATGGAGATGGCAGTGTCTTTATCTGGAAAGAACCTCGTTGGAGACATACTTGGCAAATAAGAACTACGTTTTGTTCCGGTAGTCTTGAATTCATAAAAGGATTGCGTCGGGAACTGTTTAAAAATGCAGGTTTAAGTGAAGGCTATTTACGGCGTGGTAGTAGAATTATGGAATTGGGATATGCAATAGCGGATAGCTTGAAGTTGTACAAATTCATTTATAATAGGAATAGCAATCTTTACTTGGAACGAAAAAGAAAGATATTTGAAGCGTTCGTCGCTGATCAAAAGATATCACGATGAGCCGGTGAGGGTTCAACTCCTCCCCCCCGCGCACCAATAAAAAATAATCCCGCCATAAACACAACTCTATATTCTTAAATGCGTGCTTGTGGTGGGATTTAGTTTTTATTATTATATTTACCCCGTTAGAAATTTTGTTTTCTTTAGTAGAGCTTTGGTATTTCTAACGGGGTTTACGCTTATCTTTTATATAATTGCTTCTTTCCAGGCTCTTGGCGTAGGATTTTAATTCTGCGCCAATCTCGCCTATCTGAGCCACATGCCCTATTTTTCTAAACTCATTTGTGACCACGCCGATAGATATTGAAAGGAATGGTATTTTTTGTTCTCTACCTTGACGGTCATGCCCAATAATGTAGCCTTTCTTTCTATCGGTTTCATTATAAAAGGATGGGACGGTTTTTTCAAAATCAGCGATTATTTTTTTGCAGAGGTTATCTACAACATCAGGCGCGGTGACGATCACAAAATCATCTCCACCGATATGCCCAACGAAATCATTGGGATTTCCTAACTCTTGCGTTGACTGGATTAAAATACGGGCGGTTTCGCGGATTACTTCATCGCCGTGTTCAAATCCATATTTATCATTATAAGATTTAAATTTGTCGATGTCTAGATAACACACAGCAAATAGAGCCTTACTTTTGAGACAAGAGGCAAGTTCATTTAGAATAGAAATGTTTCCCGGCAGCCGCGTTAAGGGATTTGCTTCCAGGTCTCTGGCTGTGCGCCTTAAAATCATACGGATACGCGCCAACAACTCTTTAGGCTCAAAAGGCTTTACTATGTAATCGTCTGCACCCGCATCGATACCGCCAACCTTATCACTCACCTCGCCTTTACCCGTTACCATGATTATGGGCAGGTGGCGTAAGAGGATATCTTTTTTCACTTCTATACATACCTGCCGGCCGTTCATCTTGGGCATAGCGTAATCAAGCAAGACCAAATCCAGGGGTTTAGATTTAATAATCCGTATTGCCTCTTCGCCGTCCATTGCCTTGAGGATTTCATAATTTTCTTCCGAAAGGCTTATCTGGAGGACATCCAATATATCTGGATCGTCATCAACAAGCAATATCCGCGGCTTGACCATATTTTTTCCGGTATAGTCTATAAATCTTAGGTTAAGGCTAAGGATGAGGTTAAGAAAAACTTAACCTTTATCCCTTAATTGGTAGCGTGAAACTAAATGTACTTCCCTTTCCCTCTTGGCTTTCCGCCCAGATTTTTCCTTTATATGCCTCGATGATATGTTTTATTAAAGATAACCCTAACCCTGTGCCTTTTACCTGTTGATTTATAGGGTTATCAACACGATAAAACTCCTCAAATAGCATGGAAAGTGAATCCGGCGGTATCCCTATGCCTGTATCTGATATGTCTACTTGGATAACGTTGTCTTCGGTATGCGCCTTTATAGTTATTTTACCATTTTCAGGAGTAAATTTCACCGCATTGTCTAAGAGATTAATAAATACGCGTTCCAGCTGTGTGCGGTCTGCCAATACAAGAGGGATATCCTTTTGTATGTCTGTAATTAATTCGATATTTTTGTTTTTGCATTGTATCGAGATAAGGTCAGCGGTATTGGAGATTATAGTTTTCAGGTCCTGTTTTTCCATTTTCATTAGTGCCCTGCCGGATTCGATGCGGGCTATATCAAGGAGGTCATTTACCATATGCACCAGTTCGTCGGTGTGCCGGTTAATCTTTTCGAGGCGTTCTTTCGCCGCCACTGGCAGGTGGCCTAGTTTTTCCTCTATAAGTATAGCTGCATAACCTTTTATAGAAGTAAGCGGAGTCCTTAGTTCATGGGAAACGCTGGAGATAAAATCGGTCTTACGCTTACTTATTTTCTTTACTTCCTCAAAAGCGAGAGTTAATTCGCGCGTTCTTTCTTCAACTTTTTTCTCCAATTCCTGCTGCGTGCGCCAGGTTTTTTCGAATAGACGGGCGTTTTCTATGGCCTGGCCGATCTGATTACTTAATATAGTCATCAACTCTTCATCCCCTTTGGTTATGGTAACATCCATATTTTCTGTGCCTGCGAAAAGAAATCCCTTATTTCCTTCTTTAGGCAGGATAGGCGAAATTACAAAAGAATTGACCTCGAAGATATGGTTTATTTTTTCTCTCAATGCAGTATTAGGCGGTACCGAGATTGATGAAAAGGTCTTTCCGGTTTTTATTAAGTCCAGATATATATCTCTATCTAAATTCACCTGGGGCTTTATTGCTTCTATCTCATCGCCAAGGTATCCCATACTTAGCTGGGGGATGAATTTATTTTCTTGAGCATCCCACAATAATGTAAAGGCCTTTTCGAACCCTAAGTCCTCGAAGGAAGCCGACTCTATTACCTTAAAGATTTGGTTTTCCTCCAGGGTAGTGCTGATTATCCGCGATAGCCTCTGTAGGGCATAAAGGCCGGTTATCTTTTTATCCAGTTCTTCCTGGGTTTTGTTTAACTCTATATCGGTGCGCACAATCAATTTGGCCTGCTCATCCATTTCTTCCAGGGATTTCCTTAATTTATCCACCATGGTTTGCAACTTTTTTATTTTATCTATTTTAAGCATCATGACGATGGCGAGGGAAACGATGACGATTGCAAGCGAGAGGATAGTGAACAGATTTGCCATTATTTAGCCTCCGATGTTTAACATAGCGATAGTTTGATTATGAAAATAGGCTTGGCCATGGTAGCTTATCGCTTTTAAAGGCGCCTGTTCGCCGTAGGTATATAAGCCTATTATAGGTGTATCTTTGCCAAAACCCTCTTTGATGATTTCTAATTCTTGGTTTGCCTCTCTTCTTAAAAGCATGTACCTTGAGACTGAATCAAACACAAATACAAAATTTTTTACCTCGTTTTTAGTAATATCCACAATCGGGGCAAATAATATTTTTTTCGCTTCATCTAATGCCTGGCGCGTAGCATTAAGACAGGATTCTTTTGTGCCGATCATTAATCGTATGATACTGCCTTGTATGACATTGCCCTGCAAGCGCAGAGAGCCGTTGTTTTCAATAGAGAGAATATTCCTTAAAAGATATTCTTGTTCTCCGGCAAGGTACATTCCTATCGGGTAGAGTATAGAGATGCGCCTTATTTCTTTTTGCAACCCGGCAAGATCGCGCGCCAGATATTCTTCATAGATTTTTACCGCCGGCTCACCATCTATCTCGTATATGATATTACCCTCGGATTTAGTTATTGTGCGGGGTTTACCCAGGGGCTTCCATCCGTGTTTAATTCCTAGGCCAAAATTTAATTTACCACCCCATAGTATTCCTACAGCGCTGTCAGTGAGCACCTCTTGATTGAAATACAAGTAGGTTCTTAAAAAACGCATATTATCCGAAGCAGAAGCGCCCACGAGAGGGAAGCTCTTACCTAGTCTTTCCTGCAGGCCATAAATTAGATTTGAGCCTTCGTCCATTAAACCGTCAGAGAAGATGACGCTTAAGTCCCGGCGAATATCGCGAAAACCATAGAGTAATTTCTCTCCCAATTCTCTTCCCGCGCTTAAGGCAGTTTTTTCCTTTATGTCTCTGACGCAGGCAATATTAAAATAGACGTTCTTGGAGAGGCTTAAAAGCATGACTGCCAACCCATGTTTAAATACGCCTTGATTAGAGATGATTGCTGCGCTACTACAACCTACTATAGGCACGCGCCCTTTTAACGATAGATGGATTGTTTTTAATAGGCTAACGCAAGCAAGGTCCATAGAACTGAAGACAATCGCCAAATCAATTTTTTTGCTATGTATATTTATATCGGCTAATCGG
>DCOU01000062.1:10325-14581 GCA_002322525.1 Candidatus Omnitrophica bacterium UBA1562
AATCGGATTGCCTCACGAGCTGCTAAAATAGGGTCCTTCTCTGTGCTTAAACCTATACCTATATTCACCTCGCCCTTCCTTTCTATCTCTACCCCAGCCCCGAAAATGCGGGCGGGGTTCATAAAGCCTTTTGCTAAGCGCGCAATAAATCCCGTTAGAAATACCAAAGCACTTAATAAAAAAAGAAGATTTCTAACGGGATAAATCTTCTTTTTTTAACCCCAATTCGCTAATGGCTTCCTGCCGGTTAGTTGTAAATTTACGGCAAATTTTAGTTACATCTTTCATGTCCTTTATATCTTTTGCTAAAAGTATTGTAATAAAATTTGCCCGCAGCCTTACTTCTTCTATGATCTCCTTAGCAGGTTTTCCGCTTATCTGCACAAGTCGGTCACGATAAATGCTGCTTACGGCTGACTCCTGGAATTGGCCTCTGGTTAAATCGTAAGACCACAACGCAGATAATAACACCATTTTTTTTTCCATACCCGCTGTTTCCACCAATTCTCCCACTATCCGTTGAATTCTTCCGTTTATATTGTACCTGCGCATAATCACAAACACATCCACTAAATTTACCAGCACTTCAGGCACATTCATAGGTTCATTCTCAAGACGCATTATTGTTTCCCTGGCAGTTGAGGCGTGCAGCGTTCCCATGCAGTATTTACCAATATTCATTGCAGTCATTAAATCTTCTGCTTCCTTGCCTCGCACCTCCCCTACAATTATCCTGTCCGGACGCATACGCAGCGCATTCTTTACCAGGTCTGCTAACGTCGTCTCTTCGTCGCTCTCCAGGCGGGAACAATTCTCTTCTAAGTCGGTATTTAACTCTAAGGTATCCTCAATAACCACAATGCGTTCATTCTCAGGAATGAAGCTAAAGAGGGCATTTAATAAAGTGGTTTTGCCTGTGCTTGGGCCACCGGAAATAATAATATTTGCTGGTTTAACGCCCAACCCTTCTGCATAAAGCCAAAGTTGTGCGGCTAACTGGGGGGTGAGGGTGCCGCTCTTGATTAGCTCGATTATGCTTAAAGGTTTCTCTTTGGCGCGCGTTACGGTTATCTGTGGGCCAAAAGGAGAATATACGATATTTACTCTCCCTTTTATTTCCGTCAGTTCCACATTGTTTATTTTCCTTATGGTTTGTCTTCCTGAGAAGATGATTAACTTCTTGATAAATAAATCTAATTCTTCCCGAGAAGAAAAGCTTTTATCAGTCTTAGTTAAGCCTGTTTTTGTCTTATGGATATAAATAGGGGAAAGATAATTTATCATAATATCTTCTATGTCAGGGTCACTTAAGAACTCTTCGATTATCCCGTAGGAGAGAAATTCCTTAAAGAAACCTTCCATTTCCAGCCCTTTGGATTTGCGGATAAACTTCTGAAGGCGTTGGGAACTATTATAAACCTCCAGAAATACCTGAAAGATTATGTCTCGTTTATGAGTGAAGTCTTGTAATAAAAAGATTTTTCCGCTTAACTTGTCGAGAATTTCATTTTCAATTTCAATTCTTTCCGGATCCATCTTCCCTCCTTAAATGAGCCCACAATTTACGGAACGAAGTGAACGTAAATTGTTTGGGCGAATTAATCCCTGCAGCTACGAGTAGATTTCGAAGAAATCTACGAAGTGCTTAGCTACAGGGATAAGTTCAGCCAAACAACTTATGTTCGCTTACGCTCCATAAGTTGTGGCCTCACTTATTTATACCAGAAATTCGCCCAAAAAGCAACCAAATTACACTTCACCAACAAAATTATTGAGTTATGATAAAGATTATGTTATCATTTGCATATTAAATCGAATTGGCCCCATCGTCTAGCCTGGTCTAGGACGCTAGGTTCTCAGCCTATAAACAGGGGTTCAAATCCCCTTGGGGCTACCACTTAAAAATAGAACCGTCCCCCCCCCATTTTTTCACTGATTGGAAATTTTAAAGTTGGAGGCAGGAAATGAAATGTCCAAACTGTAAAGATAAAGATTTAGTTTCGGTTATGACGCAACAGGGAGTAGAGGTTGATTTTTGTCATCAATGCGAAGGCATCTGGTTAGACAAAAATGAAATTTATCATTTTACGAAAATTCCGACTTATCTAAAATCTAAAATAGAAGAGGCAACGAAGCTGCAAAAACCATCATCTCGTTTATCCCCGATATCTGAAAAACCTATGGTAGAATTGCCGCTTCTGGAAGGCGAGATAAATATTGATTATTGCCCGGAATCAGAGGGTATCTGGTTAGATAAAGATGAGATTAATAAGCTTCCCGTAATAAAAGCCAATGTTCAAATAGATAAAGGAATATTTAGCAAAGAAAAGGTAAGTATACCTAAGATATTACTTCCTTTGCCTAATCTTACATTTCGCTCAGGAATGGTATTGTTTGGGATGTATGCCCTGCTTACTTTATTTTTAATTATTTTGGTAGAAGTTACTAAAATACCCCCTTCCATTGCTTTAATAACTGGTATAGTAGTGGCTTTCTTCCATTTTTTATTAGGGCCAGCATTGATGGATCTTTCCTTGAGATTTTTATTTAAAATGAGATGGGTTAAGCCAGAAGAATTACCGGGGCATTTAAGGGCTTTCATTGGCAAGGTATCTCAGGATAGAAAAATTAATTTCCCTCGCATGGGTATTATATTAGATGGCTCACCAAATGCTTTTACCTATGGTCACCATCCTAACAATGCAAGAATTGTAATAACCCAAGGCCTCTTGGATCTTTTAGATGAAAAAGAAGCAGAGGCGGTTGTTGCCCACGAGATAGGCCACGTTGTCCATTGGGACATGTTAATTATGACCTTGGCCCAACTTGTGCCGCTTATTCTTTATTATATATATAGAACTTTAATTAGAGTAAGAAGTAGAGGAAAAGATGAATCAGCACCTTACCGTCTTCTAATAGCTATTTCTGCCTACATACTATATATTGTAAGCGAATTTATTGTTTTATGGTTTTCTAGGTTAAGAGAATATTTTGCGGATAGGTTCTCTGGGGAAGTTACCAGCGACCCGAATAAACTAGCCTCTGCTTTAGTGAAAATTGGCTATGGGTTGGCCGGAGACGATACAAGAAAATGGGAAATGAAGCAAAAAGAAAGACGGGATACATTGAATGCGGTTGGTCCGATGGGAATTTTTGATTCTAAAACTGCTAATATTCTAGCGATCAGTAGTTATGCAGGCCCACAGAGAATGGGGGGAGAAGTTGATAAAGAGAAATTAAAGGATACTGCAAAATGGGATCTCTGGAATCCTTGGGCAGCATATTATGAATTGCAGTCTACCCATCCATTAATTGCAAAAAGGCTAAAGTTCTTAAGTAATCAGTCAGTAGTTTTAGGTAAAGCCCCTTATATAGAATTCGATGAGAGAAAGCCAGAATCTTATTGGGATGATTTTTTAGTAGATTTGGTTATTAAGGTTTTTCCTTTTGCCGCCTTTATTATAGGCGCAGCCTTGTATTTTATTAAACAAGAGACTTTCTTTTTGGGTTTAGGTTTATTTATTTTCGGGTCAGCATATTTAATGCAGATTCTTTTTAGTTACCCTAGTTTTGATTTTGCACAAATGAATATAAAAGGGCTTTTAAAGAAAATAAAAGTTTCTGCGGTAAGGCCGGTGCCTTGCATAATAAGAGGTAAAATTATCGGCCGCGGCATTCCGGGATTAATTTTTTCTGAAGATTTCGTTATGCAAGATGAGACAGGAATTATATTTCTGGATTACCGACAGCCCCTAGGAATATTTAATTTTCTATTTGGTTTATTGAGGGCAGCTCAATACATTGACCAAGGGGCAGAAATAACTGGATGGTATAGGCGTTCGCCAATTCCGTATATAGAGATCAAGAAGTTAAAAATCGGGGATAAAGAATCTACTTGTTTTGTTTATAATGTAAAGTTATTCTTTTCGATTCTCATTATCATTTTTGGTTTTCTAATTAGCGTGTCAGTATTGTTCAAATAAAAGGGGGGTTTGTGAATTCAGGGTTTGTCACCAAGGGCATATCAAAGAGCTCTTTCCGTAAATGCTTGAAATAGCCAAGAAGTTAAATATCTTACGACTAGGCCGGCTCATACTGGATTCTACTGAGATAAAAGCCAATGCCAGCGGTAACAGAGTCATCAGGGCCGATAAATATGATGAAAAGTTAAGAGATTGCTGAAATATTCTAAAAATAGGCAGCAATCTCTGATTAAAAGATTAAAAGCAGATTACACAGATTAAATCTCCGACGGA
>DCOU01000045.1 GCA_002322525.1 Candidatus Omnitrophica bacterium UBA1562
TGCATTTTTAACAAAGTCGTGTTAAGAATATTTAATCCTTTGACTATGAATTTGTGAAAAATTCATTTTTAACAAAGTCGTGTAACTAACAAGGAGAAGGGATGCGTCTTGAAAATAAGGTAGCTTTTGTTACCGGTGCAGCTCAAGGGATTGGCAGAGAGATTGCTCTTACGTTTGCCGCGGAAGGAGCGGATATCATTATTGGCGATATAAACCTCCAGAAGGCAATCAAGACTCAAGCGGATATCGAGGCCCTGGGCAGGAAGGCGCTGGGGTTAGAGCTGGATGTAACCCATTTTGCGAAAGTAGAAGAGGCAGTAAACAAAATTCTTGACAAATTCAAGAAGGTTGATATATTAGTTAACAATGCCGGCATCACCAAAGATAACCTAATGCTTCGTATGGGTGAGGCAGAGTGGGATGCGGTTATTAATGTAAACTTAAAGGGCACCTTTAATTGCATTAAGGCTGTATCCCGGTTAATGCTCAAGCAGCGTAGCGGTAAGATTATAAATATTGCTTCGATCATTGGCATAATAGGGAATCCAGGACAAGCAAACTACTCTGCTTCTAAAGCAGGGATAATTGCCTTAACTAAAACTGTGGCTAAGGAATTGGCCAGCCGCAATATAAATGTTAATGCCGTAGCCCCTGGTTTTATCCAGACTGAAATGACGGCTCGGCTTCCTGAGGACTTGAAGCAGAAGATGCAAGCAGCAATTCCCTTAGGCAGGTTTGGTAGTCCTGTTGATGTTGCGGCTACCTGCGTGTTTTTGGCATCTGAGGAGGCAAGTTATATTACTGGCCAGACAATAATTGTGGATGGCGGTATGGTGATGGTATAACCACTGAAGCACTGAAGGAAATTGAGGCACTGAAAAAAGCATTTCTCAGTGTTTCAAAAATGAATCTAAGATATTTTATTTCAGTGTCCTCAGTGGTTGCAAAGGGAGGAGATAAGAATGGCAGCGCAAGATAAGGTTAAATCCATAATAGCAGAGCAATTAGGAGTAAAACCGGAAGAAGTTACCCCTGAGGCATCATTTATTGATGACTTGGGTGCAGATTCTTTAGATACAGTAGAGCTGGTAATGGCTTTGGAGGAGGAGTTTGGTATTGAAATACCAGATGAGGATGCCGAAAAGATTGCTACTGTGGGCGATGCTATTAAGTATGTTGAAGAAAAGACTGCCAATAAGTAGTTATCAATATAAATTTTCCCCCGCCTTTGAGCCGCTGGCGGAATCCGCCATAGGCGTGATTGGCGGGGGATCCTGCATCTAGAGTTATTGGTATGCGGGAGCGTTTTAAGTCTTACCCCGCCCTAAGGTTAGCGGCGGGGTAAATTTTGTAACAGAAGATTACACAGATGAGAAATAGAGTAGTAGTTACGGGGCTGGGTGTAATAACTCCTATAGGAAATGATATTCCTACTTTCTGGGGTGCTTTAAAATCCGGAAAGAGTGGCGTAGGGCCTATTACTTCTTTTGACGCTTCAGGTTTTGATTCGCGTATTGCTGCTGAGGTTAAAGGTTTTGATGTTACTTCATACGGAATATCGGCTAAGGATGCCAGGCACCTGGAAAAGTTTGTGCAGTATGCCCTTGCATCTAGCAAACAGGCAATAACCGACGCTGGTTTAAATTTAGATAAAGAAGACAGGCATAGAATTGGGGTTATAATTGGCTCAGGGATAGGTGGTTTATATACCATCCAAGAGCAACATAATATCTATCTGAATAAAGGGCCTTCGAGGCTATCGCCATTTCTGATACCTATGTTAATTGTTAATGAAGCTGCCGGAGAGGTAGCCATCAATTTCGGGTTAAAGGGCCCCAATTTCTGCGTAGCTACTGCCTGTGCTTCTGGTGCGCATGCCATAGGTGATGCTTCGAGGATTATTGAACGTGGCGATGCAGATGTAATGATTTGTGGTGGAAGTGAAAGTTGTATCGTGGCCACTGGCGTAGGAGGATTTTGCGCATTAAGGGCGCTTTCTACCAGAAATGATGAACCAGAGAAGGCCAGCCGGCCATTTGACCTCCAGCGTGATGGTTTTGTGATGGCAGAGGGCTGTGGTTTAGTGGTTCTGGAAAGCTTAGGACACGCTAAAAAAAGAAAAGCGCATATATATGCAGAGTTCTGCGGTTATGGTATGTCCTGCGATGCTTATCATATTACTGCACCTGACCCCGATGGTGAAGGCGCAGCAGGGGCAATGAGAGAGGCATTAAAAGATGCTAAAGTGAATCCCGAAGATATAGATTACATTAACGCGCACGGAACTTCCACTAAACTGAATGATAAGGTTGAGTCCATGGCCATAAAGATAGCCTTTGGTGCTTACGCCAAGAAAACCATGGTTTCTTCCACTAAGTCTATGACCGGCCATCTCTTGGGAGCAGCTGGCGGCGTAGAATTTGTGGTTTGCGTCTTGGCAATAAGAGATGGCGTAGTGCCTCCTACCATAAATTATGAATACCCCGATCCTGATTGCGACCTGGATTATGTTGCGAATACTGCCCGCGAAACAGAAGTTGATATCTGCCTATCCAATTCTTTAGGTTTTGGCGGCCACAATGCTACCCTTGTAGTAAAGAGATTTAGATAAAGGTTAAGAATGTTAAGGAAGTTAAGGATGTTAAGAAGGTTACATTCTAAGTTTTTATAACCTCCTTAAACCTTTTTAACATTTTTAACCTACTTAACCTCAAAACTATGGCTTACACAATCGCAGAAAAAATATTACTGGCACATACTGACAAAAAAGATATTCATCAAGCTGAGTTTATCGAGGCGAAGATCGATCTGGCTTTGGGTAACGATATTACAGCACCTTTTGCTATAGAGGAATTTAGAAAGTCAGGAGTCAAGCGGGTTTTTAACAATCAAAAGATAGTCCTGGTGCCTGACCATTTTGCTCCGGCAAAAGACTTAAAGAGCGCAAATCAATGCAGGATACTGGCGGATTTTGCCAAAGAGCACAAATTAAAGAATTATTTTGAAGTTGGCTGTATGGGGATTGAACATGCGCTTTTACCTGAAAAAGGATTAATTTCTCCTGGTGATTTAGCGATTGGCGCAGATTCTCATACCTGTACCTATGGAGCATTAGGTAGTTTTGCCACTGGCGTAGGCTCAACAGATTTGGCCAGGGCATTTATTGACGGAAAATGCTGGCTTAAAGTGCCTGCGACCATAAAATTTATCTATAAAGGTAAATTGAAGAAATGGATGAGCGGTAAAGATTTGATTCTTTATACTATAGGCCAAATCGGCGTGGACGGGGCATTAGGGAAGGTAATGGAATTTAGCGGCCCTATTATTAATAAGCTAAGTATGGACGATAGATTTGCTATGTCTAACATGGCTATCGAGGCAGGAGGAGTTACCGGTATAATTGAGCCGGATGAAATTACTTTTGACTTTGTCAAAAGAGTCCATAGTCAAAAGTCCATAGTTCATAGTAAGAAACTCCGGACTCCGAACTCTGGACTCCGAACTTTAAAGAGCGACCCTGATGCCCACTATGAAAAAATATATGAATATGACGTGTCTAAGTTAGAGCCGTTGGTGGCCTGTCCGCATTTACCCAGTAATGTAAAACCCGCGTCAAAACTAGGTGATATAACCCTTGACCAGGTAGTCATTGGTTCGTGTACTAATGGCAGGATTTCGGATTTAAGGATTGCGGCTAAAATTTTAAAAGGTAAAAAGATTAAACAAGGTTTAAGATTAATTATTATTCCTGCAACGCAAGAAGTTTATCTGGAGGCGGTGAAAGAGGGCCTGGCAGAAATATTTGTTAGAGCGGGAGGCGTATTTTCTACTCCTACCTGCGGTCCCTGCCTGGGGGGGCATATGGGTATTTTGTCTGAAGGCGAAAGGTGCCTGGCTACCACTAACCGAAACTTTATCGGCAGGATGGGCAGCCCCAAATCCGAGGTTTATTTAAGTAGCCCGGCAGTGGCTGTTGCCTCGGCAATTAAAGGAAGAATTACGCATCCGGAGGCTCTATAGCATAGCCAGTAGGGTCTGTCCCCAAAGGGGACTGACCCACGACAAGATAAGCATTGATTGGTAGATATGCGAAAGGACTGTTGTAGGGGACTGTCCCACGACAAGAAACGGGCTGGTTACGAGATGTGCGAATGATAATCAAAGGTAAGGTTCACAAATTCGGAAACGATGTTAATACCGACGATATTATTGCAGCCAAATATTTGGTGACAACTGACGAAAAAGAATTAGGCAAGCACTGTATGGAGAATATTGCTTCTGGTTTTCCTCAAAGAGTAAAGCCAGGAGCAATTATCGTAGCAGGTAAAAACTTCGGCTGTGGTTCATCCCGTGAGCATGCGCCCCGCGCATTAAAAGGTTGCGGTGTCGCCGCAGTGGTTGCGCGTAGTTTCGCCGGCATATTTTTCAGAAATGCTATAAATATTGGCCTGCCATTTTTGCAATTAGAAGAAGTAGACCCCGTTAGAAGCCCCCGCCGTAGGCGGGGCAGTCGCCTTCGGCGTCTTGCTTCTAACGGGGTAGATAAAATAAAAGACGGCGATATACTTGAAATAGATTTAGGCAGTGGTATAATAAAAAATCTAAATAGCCAACAGGCTTATCAAACGCAAGCCTTCCCCAGCTTTTTACAGGAAATTATTAGGTACGGAGGTTTAATACATTGGATTAAAGCCAGACACAAAAAGGAGAAAAAATGAGAGTAGAAAAAGAGAAGCGGAAAGTAAAAATTGTCTGCCAGGACGGCTATATTGTAAAAGGGTTTATCCACCTTAATCCCGGTGAGAGGGTTAAGGATTTTATTAATGATGCAAAAGAAAATTTTATAGCCGTGACTGATGCGGAGTCATACATTCATTCGGACTCAACAAAAGGGGAGATGGTCACAACCATTATATTAAATAAATCACGTATTTACTGGATAGAGGAAATTTAGGTGACAAAATAGATATGCATAAAATTGCCGTTATCCCTGGTGATGGTACTGGTCCGGAAGTAATACGCGAAGGCCTTAAGGTTTTAGAGGCAGTAAGTAGAAAATTTAACTTTCAGTACGAAACCAAGATTTTTGACTTCGGCGGCGAACGATACTTAAAAACCGGCAAGACCTTAGAAGATAAAGATATTGAGGAGCTCAAGAAATATTCAGCTATATATTTTGGTGCAATTGGGCATCCTGATGTTAAACCCGGGGTCTTAGAGACCGGCGTACTCCTTAAATTGAGATTCTCTTTAGACCAATATATAAATTTACGTCCGGTAAAGCTTTATAATGCTGATTTTTGTCCCTTGAAAGACAAAAAACCTGAGGATGTTGATTTTGTGGTAGTCCGAGAGAATTCCGAAGGGCTATATAAAGGTATGGGAGAATTTAAGGACAAGGACACTTTGGATGAAGTCGCAATTCAGATTTCCTATAATACGCGCAAAGGAGTTGAACGCTGTATCCGTTATGCCTTTGAGTATTGCCGAAAGCGAAATATTAAGAAAAAACTGGCTCTTTGCGGAAAGACCAATGTTTTAACCTTTGCCTGGGACCTTTGGGAGAGAACCTTTAATGAGGTCGCCAAAGAATATCCTGATATCGCCACTAATTATGCCCATGTGGATGCCACGACTATGTGGTTTGTGAAAAATCCAGAGCGGTTTGATGTGATTGTTACGGATAATATGTTTGGAGATATTATTACGGATTTAGGCGCAATGATTCAGGGCGGTATGGGCATAGCTGCCGGCGGAAATATTAATCCGGAAGGCGTATCAATGTTTGAGCCGATCGGCGGTTCAGCACCTAAGTATACAGGAAAGAATGTCATAAATCCTTTAGCAGCAATTTGTGCTTTGGGAATGATGTTAGAGAATTTGGGTGAAGTTGAGGCTGGAGAAGCAGTTGAAGAAGCGGTAATAAAAGTCGTAACGAAGAAATTGAAATCTCTTGCTGCGGGGAAGATGGGTTATTCTACAAACGAAGTAGGAGATTTGGTGGTTGAATACTTAAAATAAATGAATTGGGTTACGTCTTAAAAGGTTACGGTTACGAAGCCCGTTTCGTAGTTCGTCTATCGGTTACGTCTAAAGATATTTTTAGCCCAATGCCGTTACCTTTTTAGACGATACGGGCATCGTAGCCCTAACCGAATAACGTAGCCACTATAATATTGATTAAAAGACATAGAAATGAAAAAGTATAATATCGCAGTAGTGGGCGTTGGTGCAGTAGGCATAGAGATGCTACGTTGTTTAAAGCAGCGTAATTTTCCTGTCGGAGAATTACGTGTTTTTGCCCGCTTTGCCAGAGACATTGAAGTCGATGGACAAAAATATTCTGTAAAGGCAATCTCGCCTGAAGGATTCCAGGGCATAGATATAGCTTTGTTTGCGGGAACCGAAGGAGAAAAAGGCGCGGCTGTAACCTATGCTTCTGAAGCAGTAAAAAGAGGAGCAGTGGTAATTGATAATGGTGCGGATTTTAGAATGGATCCTGGAGTACCCTTAGTTGTGCCTGAAGTAAACGCCAAAGATGTAAACCCCGTCAGAAATTGGTTTCTTCGCGGTTCATCAGATATTTCTAACGGGGTAAAAAAACATAAAGGAATAATTGCCAATCCGAATTGCTCTACTATACAGCTGGTGGTAGCTTTATGGCCGATTTATAAAAAAGCAGGAATAAAACGATTAGTCATCACTACCTTGCAGGCATCTTCAGGCGCAGGTAGAGGTGCAGTGGAACAATTGAAAGAAGAGATTTTACGTATAGCAGGCGGTGAATGTCAGGATGTGCACGTAAAGGCAGAAAATAAATCTTTGCCTCAACAGTTAGGCTATAATGTCTTTCCCCATATAGGAAGTTTTGGAGAATACGATTATACTACTGAAGAGTGGAAGTTGGTTAAAGAAACCCATAAGATTATGCACGATGATAAAATTAAGATTTCTGCCACCTGCGTCAGGGTTCCGGTAAGGACTGGCCATTCAGAGTCAGTATATATTGAGACTGTCAGACCCCTTGATCCTGAGAAATCACGCAGCATTCTTTCTCAGGCACCCAGCGTAATCGTAATAGACGATCCCCAAAAAAGCCTTTATCCTATGCCCAAAGATATAGAAGGAAAAGATGAAGTTTTTGTGGGCCGTATAAGACGCGACCCCTTCATAAAGAATGGTCTTTGGTTATGGATTGTCTGTGATAACCTGCGCAAAGGCGCTGCACTAAATGCTGTTCAGATAGCTGAGTTATTAATCAAATAGACTATCTAAAACCCCTAGCCTAAAATAAAAATCTAATTTTAGATATAATGATTAAAATGCGCAATATCAAATTAACCATAGAATACGATGGCAAAAATTATGCTGGATGGCAGACGCAGAATAAAAAACATAAAACTATCCAGCAAACATTAGAAAAAGCATTGCAAAAAATATTGCGAAAAAGAATAAGAATTATCGGTTCGGGTCGGACTGATGCCGGCGTTCATGCCCAAGCGCAAGTAGCAAATTTTAAGACGGATTCCAATATAGCCATAGAGAAATTGCAAAAGGCGCTAAATGCAGTTTTGCCGGATGATATTGCCGTAATCGAAACAGAAGAAGTAGGGTTAAATTTTCATAGCAGGTTTTCTGCCAAATCAAAAGTTTACCGCTATACAATATTAAATCGCCCGTCCCGGTCCGCAATCTTAAGGGACACGGCTTACTTTTTTCCTTATCCTTTGAATTTAAAACTTATGCGCAAAGATGCAAGGATTCTCTTAGGTAGGCACAATTTTAAGTCATTCCAAGCAGCGGATAAAAAAGAAAGAGGCGCTGTCAGAACCATAAAAAACTTTAAAGTTATTCGCGACAAAGATTTTATCTATATTGATATAGAATCAGACGGATTTCTATATAATATGGTAAGAAATATTGTGGGTACGCTTATTGAGATAGGCAGAGGTAAATTTCCAGAAGGCAGTTTAAGAAAAATCTTAGAGTCTCGCAATAGAAAGCTCGCCGGTCCGACAGTTCCCGCCAGAGGACTATCCTTAATAAAGGTTAATTACTAAATTATGTATAAAAATTTTGAATAAAAATATTTTGACTTAATAAAAAAATATGTTATACTTTATATTCCTATGAATCCCGCACCTTTTGGAATATTCCAAAAGACAAAATAAATTTTTTAAAGGTACGGGATGAATACTTAAAAGGTGCGGGATGAATAAAACATATGTAGCTAAAAAAGAAGATATAAAAAGGCAGTGGTATCTTGTGGATGCCAAGGATAAAATATTAGGTAGGCTTGCCGCTAAGATAGCCGTAATCCTTAGAGGTAAACATAAAGCCATATTTACTCCTCACTTAGATACAGGAGATGGTGTTATTGTGATAAATGCCGCAAAAATTAAAGTTACGGGGAGAAAACTCAAACAAAAGATTTATCGCCGTTACTCAGGTTACCAGGGCGGCCTAAAAGAAGTGCCCCTGGAGGCCATGCTTAAGAAAAGCCCTGAAACGGTAATTAGGCTAGCAGTTAGGAGAATGTTACCCGGCGGTCCATTAGGAAGAGATGTTTTAAAAAAATTAAAGGTCTATAGAGATGATAAGCATCCTCATAAATCCCAGAATCCGGTTCTCTTAGAGGTCAAATGAAGACACAGCTTACGGAACGAAGTGAACGTAAGTTGTATGTCTGAATTTGTCCCGATAGCTGCAAGAAAATTTAGAATAAATTTTCGCAGCGTTTTGCTATCGGGATAATTCGCACTTATAACTTATGTTGCTCTTTCATAGCTTCCATAAGTTATGTGCTCATTGAAGGTATAGTTAAATATGAATCAGGCGACAAAATATACGGCAGTGGGTAGACGCAAAGAAGCAGTAGCCAAAGTTACGCTATTGTCAGGAAAAGGAAATATCTTGGTTAATAAACAGCCTTATGAAAAATATTTTATCCGGGAGACAGACCGTATTATTATAAAACAGCCATTGCAAGTAACCAATAACTTGGATAAGTATGATATTATTGCCAATATTGTAGGAGGCGGCCTCACCGGACAGGCGGGGGCTTTAAGGCTTGGTATTGCTCGCGCTTTGATTATATCACAGCCTGAGTTAAAGGATCCATTGCGCAAGCACGGTTTCCTTACGCGCGACCCGCGCATGAAAGAGCGTAAGAAATACGGACAGAAGGGCGCACGCAAACGATTCCAGTGGACAAAGAGGT
>DCOU01000148.1 GCA_002322525.1 Candidatus Omnitrophica bacterium UBA1562
TCGGACAGCCCCCCGTCCCCTTTTTACTTAGGGAGGATTAATAATGCCTTATGCAGACCTGTATTGCCTTCAGAGCTAACAATATAGGATTTAATTCTGTATTTTCTAGACTAATTCCGACCTTATATTTATCAGGTTCAGTCATATTAGACCAGATTACTTTTCCCGTTATATAAATTTGTTCGCTATTATCAGGCATCTGTAACCATATATCTAAAGGAGTGTTAGCTGCTAATGCCTCCCTTGTCACCAAGCATAGGCCTTTGGCGCTGATGTCTTGGGTCTGCGCATGGGCTTCTCCCAGTAAATTTAAATTGAAATATCTTAATAACATTTTTACCGGGAACCTTGCAAACGCCCTTCTTTCTTTAAAGCCCAAATTTTCCATAACTTATCTCATTATCTTAAATATAACTCTCCCCCTGACTCCGTGGCTTTTGGGCAACTACACACAGTTTTACAATACTAGAATACATTATTTATTTTATAGTTTCAAGGGCAATTTGGAGGAATAAAGAAAGCGGTTTCAAATGGAGGAAACTGTAATAAATTTATCGCTTGAGGACTTCTTTGAATTTTTTAGTTAAGGCAGGAATAATTTCGAAAAGATCTCCGACAATTCCATATGTTGCTACTTTAAATATGGGCGCATCCGGGTCTTTATTTATGGCCACGATAATCTTTGAGGATTGCATACCGACAAGGTGCTGAATCTGGCCCGATATGCCACAGGCAATATATATTTTGGGTGAGACAGTCCTTCCTGTCTGGCCAACCTGATGCGAATAAGGTATCCAATCTGAATCCACAGCTGCGCGTGAAGCGCCCACCGCCGCACCTAATGCTTTAGCGAGCCCTTCCAGGATCTTAAAATTTTCCGGTCCTGCCATCCCTCGGCCACCGGAGACAATAATATCTGCCTCGGCCAAATTTACCGTGGATTCAATTTCATCTACAATATCCAATAGTTTACTCCTGCTGACTAAAAAAGGACCGTCAAAATTCTCGCGAATAATTTTTCCTTTACGTTTCATATCGGATTGAGTCTCAGGAAAGACCTTGTGTCTGACGGTTGCCATCTGGGGCCGATAATTCGGCGAGATAATCGTAGCCATAATATTTCCGCCAAAGGCAGGCCTGGTCTGAAGCAGAATTTTTCTTTCCGGGTCAATATCTAAACCTGTGCAGTCCGCAGTTAAACCAACTCTCAATTTTACTGCTACCCGAGAAATCAAGGAACGGCCGATAGAAGTTGCGCCGCAAAGGACAATCTCCGGTTTATATTTTTTAATCAACTCCACCAGAATATTCGTATAGGGTTCATCCTGAAAATTAGCTAGTTCTCTGGTCTCAACCACATAAACCTTATCTGCTCCCCGCCAGATTAGCTCTTGAATTTCTTCTTCCAAATATTCACCCAAAAGCACAGCTGATACGTCAGCGCCCAAAGATGCAGCTAACTCTCTTGCCTTACCAAGCAATTCATACACTACTGGCTGAACCTTGCCTTTTTTCTGCTCTGCAAAAACCCATACTCCTTTATAATCTTTTAGATCTGGCTTAGCACCGGTTAGGACTTGCGGCTTCTCAAGCAGTATGGCCTTAAATTTACAAGCCGGAACACAAGCACCGCAAAGATTGCATTTATTTAAGTCAATAACTGCCTGCCTGCCGGCAGGCGGGCCTTCTTTGTCCATTATGCGGATAGCATCAAAAGGACAGGCTTTTACGCATAATGTACAACCCGTACATTTTTCTAAAAGAATTTTTATCGCCATATCTTTCTCTTAAGGACAGTCCTTTGTAACTTATTGTAATACAAGGAATTAAAATTTTAAAAAGGACAGTCCTTATTAGGGTATATCGCTTTTTAATAATCCAACTAATCTATCAACTATTTCTTGGGTTTCGCCTTTTAACATTTGCCCGCCAACGCGAGGCGCAGGTGTAAAAATCTTTACTACCTGGGTAGGTGAACCTGCCAAACCAACGAAGTTTAATTCAACCTCAATATCTGAGGCTTTCCAGTGTATAATCTTTGCCTGTTTTGCCCGCATCATACCTTTTAAAGAAGGAAGTCGCGGTGTATTTATTTCTTTTACTACGGTGATAAGCGCGGGTAAGGAGACCTCAATAATTTCATACCCTGCCTCAGTCATTCTTTCTACGCGAGCAAAATTATCTTTTACCCCGTTAGAAATCTTGTCTTCACCTATTATAGCTTTGGTATTTCTAACGGGGTTTATCTCTTCTATTTTTTTCACATAAGTGACCGCAGGAATATCTAAATGCGCAGAAATTCCCGGTCCAACCTGGGCAGTATCACCGTCAGAGGCCTGTTTTCCGCAGACGATTAAATCGAATGCGCCTATTTTTTTAATGGCAGCTGATAAAGCATAACTGGTAGCCCAGGTATCGCTTCCGGCAAAGGCACGGTCAGAAAGCAATATCCCATCGTCAATCCCTAAAGAAATTGCCTCTCTTAAGACAGCTTCTGCCTGAGGAGGGCCCATAGTAATAACTGTGGCTTTAGCGCCGAATTTTTCCTTAAGGCGCACCCCTTCTTCTATCGCATAGGCATCAAAAGGATTTATAATAGATTTTACTCCCTCGCGAATCAGCGTATTAGTTTCGGGATTAATTTTGACTTCGGTTGTTTCTGGAACCTGTTTGATACAAACTATGATATTCATTTTTCGTTCTATAGTTCTAATGTTCTTTAGTTCGTATGTTATCTAACACCTTGCGAACTTAAGAACTTTAGAACCTGCGAACTATTTAGCCATTTCTTTGATTAACTGCAGGGCGATAATATTGCGTTGTATCTGGTTTGTGCCTTCGTAAATCTGGGTAATCTTGGCATCGCGCATATATTTCTCTGCCGGGTAATCTTTCATATAACCGTAACCGCCTAATATCTGCACTGCATCAGTAGTAACTTTCATTGCCACGTCAGAAGCAAACATCTTGGCCATAGCTGAATCCTTGCCCACATCTTTACAACCCACGTCTATTTCCCTGGCACAGGAATAAACCAAAGCCCGGGCAGCTTCAATTTGTGTAGCCATATCTGCCAGCATCCACTGTATACCTTGAAAACTGGAGATGGATTTTCCGAACTGCTGCCTCTCTTTCGCATATTTTACAGCTACATCCAACGCACCTTGCGCAATTCCTAAAGCCTGCGCCGCTACCCCCGGCCGGGACATATCAAATGTCTTCATCGTAACAATAAAACCCATACCTTCTTTGCTTAACAGATTTTCTTTAGGAATTTTACAATCGGTAAATATAAGCTCTCTCGTTGAAGAAGCGCGTATCCCTAATTTCTCTTCTTTTTTACCGAAGGTAAATCCCGGTGTTCCTTTTTCTACAACAAATGCTGAAGCGCCCCTGGCGCCTTTTGTCTTGTCTGTCATGACAATTACTGTGTAAATTTGCGCGTCGCCGCCATTGGTAATAAAATGTTTCAGGCCGTTTAAAACATAATAATCCCCTTCTCTTTTAGCAGCAGTCTTAATTGCTGAAGCATCTGAGCCTGCTTCGGGTTCAGTAATGCCAAAACCGGCAATTTTTTTGCCGCTGGCTAAATCCGGAAGATATTTCTTTTTCTGCTCTTCATTACCGAAAAGCATAATCGGAAATGTCCCTAATGCCGAGGCTGCGTAACAGACAGCAATCCCTCCGCAGGCGCGCGATAATTCTTCAGTAGCAATACATAAATCCAATACCCCGCCGCTTGTCCCACCGTATTCCTGCGGCACAAATATACCAAAGAGGTCAGCCTTGGCCAAAATCTCCATAATCTCCCAGGGGAACTCTTCTGACTGGTCATATTTAGCTGCCACTGGTTTAATTTTCTCTTCAGCAATCTTGCGGGCTAATTCCTGAATCATCTTTTGCTCATCGGTCAATAAATAATCCATATTCACTCGCTCCTTTTAGCCGCTTTAGAGTTATTAGTTATCCTTTTCTCATTCTCACTCATAACTTATAACTCGTAACTCATAACTTCTTTAGAAGGGCAACTTCCTGGCAATTGGGGAATTTGGGGCAATTGATACATTCCGCCCAAATTTTATGCGGCAGGTCAGAATGTTTAACTTTATGGAAACCGAATTTTTTGAAAAATTCCGGTTTATAGGTGAGCGCGAATATTTTTTTTGCTCCCAGCTTCTTTGCTTCCTCAATACAGGCAGTTATCAGTTGCGTCCCTATATTTTTTCGCTGGTATTTTTTAAGCACTGCCAACGATTTTACTTCTGTTAAATCCTGCCAGCATACATGCAATGCCGAACAGCCGATAACTTTGTTGTTTTTTTCAAATACCCAGAAATCCCTCAGATTATCATACAATTCATTTAGAGAACGCGGCAACATTAAATTTTGCTTCGCAAAAGAATTAATTAAATCCTGTATTTGTTTTATATCTTTAATCCTGGCTTTCCTGATCATTGGCGCATCTCGCATACAACGCTTATCTTGTCGTGGCTTTGGCTATCGGAAGCCAA
>DCOU01000057.1 GCA_002322525.1 Candidatus Omnitrophica bacterium UBA1562
ATAGTCAAAGGATTAAATATTCTTAACATACTTGTGTACAATAAGTTACAATAATAAAATATTAAAAAATAGTCAAAAATTAACATAGTAGTGATGATTAAAAAGTTAATTTCTATTTTCTTAACTGTTTCCTTTATCTTATTTGCGTCTGGTTGTGCAACTATGACCGGCCCCTCGGTAAGCAGGGAGGAAATTGAGAAAACTAGAGAAGAATTGAAAGTTAAAGCATTGGCGTATCGGATAAAGCAATTACAAAGATTAGAAAATATAGGAAACTGTTTAATGTTAGCCATTCCTAGGGAAGATGTCAAACGGGAGCCGCAGCCATTTTTAGGAATAACTTGTATTCAGATAGATAAATATTTAGAGAAATTATATAATTTAAACATTAAGAAAGGCGTAGTAATTATAGGCGTACGAGAAAGAAGTCCCGCACAAAATATTGGTTTACAGCCAGGTGATATATTAGTATCACTTAATAAAATCAAGATAAATAATATCAATCGCTTCCAAGCACTTGCATCTAAGTTTAAAATTGGTCAACCTGTAGAAATGGAAATTTTAAGAGGGAATCAGAATTTGGCTTTAAGTACGAAGATAGAGCAACTTCCTATAAATCTACCGATAATCATGGTTGATCAACAAGAAGTTAATGCAGCTACGGATGGGAAGTTAATTGTTGTTACTTATGGTTTAGTTAATTTCGCTAAATCTGATGATGAGATTGCTGCTGTATTGGGGCATGAATTAGCTCACGCCGTAAGGGGCCATGTAGCAAAAGCTCAAGGAGGTCAAATATTAACCCTTATTGCAGCATTAGCGTTAGGAATAGCAGCAGAACGTAACTCGCCGGGGAGTGGCCAAGGGGTTATGCGTGGAGTAGGTCAAATTGGTGATATATTTAATGCAAGTTATTCAAGGGACCTCGAAAGAGAAGCTGACTATTTTGGAACAAAATTTGTTTATTATTCTGGTTACGATGTCAATGCTTGCGCTACAGTAGAAGAAAGGTTTGCGATAGAAATCCCAGCTACTATGATAGAGCATTATTTATCTACGCATCCCAGTTCTCCCGAACGAGTTGCAAGAGTAAGAAAAACGATTGAGGAATTGAAGGCGAATAAAACTATATTAGAAGCAAAATAGAATAGGTGACTTTCCCGAAGGGGACACCATTTTTGAATCATTGTTCTTTAACTTATTAACAAATACTTACCTGTTTCCATTCTAAAGCGGAAACTGTTTCGAACCCAAGCTCAAAAGGCTTGGGATTTTTGGTTTGTTTAGCGGGTAACGAGAAATATGCCTCGACAGGGCCCGCTAATGAAACCCTATCCTGCGCTTTGGCTCATCAGGTGGAAGCATTAACTGGCGTATAGCTTCAAATATCTTTTTTATTTTCTCGTCGTGATTCGCATATTTTTTCTCTAATGATTCTAATTTTATGGCTAATTCTTTATGCGTCAAAAGTAATTCTCTTAACTTTACAAAAGCACGCATAATAAGAATATTGACCTGGATTGCCCTCTCGCTGTTCAATACGCTGGATAACATCGCTACGTCCTCCTGAGTGAATACATACGGGAGTTTCCTTACGCCACCCCAACCTGAAGTCGCAAAATGCGACTTCAAGTTTGCAACTTCTTGTCTTGTAAGCTGATACATAAAGTCATCGGGAAATCTCTTTTTGTTTCTTTTTACTTGCTCATTCAATCTTTTTACTGTTACTCCGTAAAGCTTGGCCAAATGACTACCCAACATTACTCTCTTGCTTCTAATCTCTAGAATCTTTGTAGCAATAATCTCTACAGAAATTAAATTAGACATTTTCAGCCTCCCTTCTAACATAATAGACGCAGAATGTGGCGGAATCTAACAGTAATAAAATCCATTGCCTTTTTAAGAAGTCTTATATATAATATAGAACTATGCTGAAGATATTAGAACCGTATATACTTACATTTATCCCGATATTTGTGGCAGTAGATGCCATTGGCAATATCCCTCTGTTTATTTCGCTGGTAGAGGGAATGAATAAGCACCAGAGGCATAGGGTTATTGCCGAATCTGTGACCACTGCTACGGTAGTAGCGATTATCTTTATGTTCATTGGTAAATGGGTATTGAGGCTGGTGGGTATCACCATTGCGGATTTTCAGATTGCCGGTGGCGTGCTTTTATTTGTGATATCCGTACGCCTTCTACTTCCCGGTGCATCCAAGGCCCTTTTAACCAATGGCCACGATAAAGATGTGGGCGTCTTTCCTTTAGGCACACCCTTAATTACCGGTCCCGCGGTTTTAACTACTACCTTAATGATGTTAGATAGTTTCGGCATTGTATCTACTTTTGTGTCCCTGGTAATAAATATGCTCATTGTTTGGGTTACGCTGGTGAAAGCCAATGCTATTATGAAATTGATGGGTGCAGGCGGGACGCGGGCATTCTCCAAGATTATGTATATATTACTTGCCGCAATTGGCGTAATGATGATCAGGCGGGGATTAATGGAATTCTTAATAAAATGAGGCAACGCGTTTTAACATTTATTATGGCAGGAGGAAAGGGCGAGCGGTTATTGCCTTTGACCAGGGACAGGACAAAACCGGCAGTACCGTTCGGAGGGATATACAGGATTATTGATTTTACTCTGAGCAACTGCATTAATTCTGGCCTGCGCAGGATTTATGTCCTTACACAGTATAAATCCGCATCTTTACAGAGGCATATACGTCTGGGCTGGAATATCCTGCCTTCCGAATTAGGGCAATTTATCGAATTATTACCGGCACAGCAGAGGGTGGGGGATACGTGGTATTTAGGCACTGCTGATGCGATTTATCAAAATCTCTATACCTTAGAAATGGACCAACCTGATGAGGTATTAATTTTAGCTGGAGACCACGTTTATAAAATGAATTATTATACGCTCATAGATTTTCATCGGCAGGCAGAGGCGGATTTGACTGTGGGGGTGGTTGAGATGGATAAAGATAAGGCTGCACATTTAGGAGTGGTAGAGGTAGATAGCCTTGGCCGAGTAACAGGTTTTCAGGAAAAACCGGCAAAATCTAAAATCATACCCGGTAATCCTGATAAGATATATGCCTCTATGGGGATATACGTTTTTAAACATCCGGTTCTTGAGCAGGAATTACAGGAAGATGCGAAGAAACATAATTCTACCCATGATTTTGGGAAAGATATAATACCGCAGATGCTGAAAAAAAACTTGAAGGTCTTGGTTTTTAATTTTATTGATGAGGATAAAAAAGAAGCCCGGTATTGGCGGGATATCGGGACCATAGATGCGTATTATGAGGCAAATATGGATTTGGTCAGGGTTGACCCGGTATTTAATCTTTATGATAGAGACTGGCCAATAAGGACTTATGAGGAACAGTTTCCGCCGGCTAAAACAGTTTTTTCAGGTGAAGAGATTGCGGGTAGGGTAGGCCTGGTTCTTGATTCATTAGTCTCCGGAGGCTGTGTGATTAGCGGAGGTAAAGTTCAGCGCTCCATACTTTCTCCCAACGTAAGAATTAATAGCTATTCCGAAGTTTACGATTCTATACTTATGGAAGGCGTTAATGTGAGTAGGTCAGCCAAGATAAAGAAAGCCATAATTGATAAGGATGTAGATATTCCGCAAGGTGTTGTGATTGGTTACGATTTAGAAGAGGATAAAAAAAGATTTTATGTTACTGAATCCGGTATTGTAGTGGTGGCTAAAGGAACAGAGATTAAATAATAAGCGTTGCGAGTAGGGACTGTCCCCGCAGGGGACTGTCCCACAGGCCAGAAGGCCGTGGTTT
>DCOU01000054.1 GCA_002322525.1 Candidatus Omnitrophica bacterium UBA1562
TCAACTAAGATTAGCATACTGCCCGGGTATAGCATGACTGAAGTTTTACTCCATTGCCATTTTTAAGCGGAATTGCCGCATAGTAAAAATATATAAGAGCTTCGAAAACACTCTCATTAACTTTTTTTGTTAACGCAGGTCTTGATTTATCCATATCTGCTAAGATGCGAGCGCACTGCTTTTGGCTTCATGGTGGAGTAGGTTTGTAATATCGATAGTTAATATATTTAAAGGAGGCGCGGAGCAATTAAATCGGATGGTTCTTGACTTGGCACCTTCGGTGCCTCGCTCGAACAATATTGGAATGGCGGAGCGAGTATCAGTGAGCTCCGCGTAATATTCTTCGAGCGAGTAAAACGAGTCAAGAAAAATAAAATTTCTTGAGTGGCGGTAACTGCGGAACTTGGGTTAGATAGATTGTTTTGGCAGAAAGGCTAAAATGTCTTTTATAGCAGTAATATATATAGTAACAGCGGTTGTTAGTATAGTGGTTGCCTTAGTATTATTTAATTTGACAAAATTATCTGGGCGGGCGAAGATAACTGCTGATAACAAAAGAAGAAAAATGGAATATTTAGATTCAAATATTCTTCCTGACAAGCCGTTGAGGCAAACTATATTTGAAGAAATAGATGAGTTTGTGGATTCAGAACAACAGTGTCAAGAAGTCAGTAAAAAACTATCCGCTGTTTTTGAGAAAGAATTAGAAAAGAAAATAAATCTGAATACTCAGGAATTAAGCAAAAAATATGAAGCGGCTATTAAAGAAGAAAAACAAAATGAGGAGGTTACTTGGAAGAAATATAAGAAGGTACTCACTGATAAAAAAAATACAGAGGCAGTGATACGCAGTATTGCTGAAGGGTTGGTTGTAGTAGATGCGGAAGGTAAGGTTATTGTGATGAATCCTGCTGCAGAAAGACTTTTGGGTGTTTCAAAGAAAGACAAAATTGGCAAATCCATTTTAGAGAACCTTAAAGAAGAACACATGGTTTCACTGGTTGAGGGCTCACAAGACAAAGATGAAAGGGAAATAGAACTAATTAGTCAAAAAGATGATACTAAGAAAATTCTAAGAGCAAGTAGCGCAGTTATAGAAAATGAAAATGGGCAATCCATAGGTATGGTTTCTGTTTTAAGTGACATTACCAAACAAAAAGAATTAGACCAGCTGAAATCAAAATTTGTCGCTAATGTTTCTCATGAATTACGTACGCCCTTGGTGAGTACAGAAAAAGCCATATCCTTGATTCTTAGCAGAGAACCAGGCCAGATTACTAAAAGCCAAGAGCAGTTCCTGAGTATCGCTGAACGTAATTTAAAAAGGTTAAGCCTTCTGATTAACGATTTACTTGATCTCTCAAAACTAGAAGCTGGAAAGATGGAATTAAAGACACAGCCTTCATCCATTGAAAAGGTGTTCGATGAACCCATTGAAGGTTTAAATGCTTGGGCAATCACAAAATCTGTAGGGATTATAAAGAAAGTCCAGCAAGGTCTACCCGAAGTTAATCTAGATCAGGAAAGAATCATCCAAGTTTTGAACAATCTGATTGGTAATGCGATTAAGTATACTCCTAACAATGGCAAGATTGCGATTGAAGCAGTTTTAAACCAAGAGCAGAACGAGATAGTCGTTAGCGTAGAAGACACGGGAACAGGCATACCTAAAGACCAACTAAACAAAGTCTTTGATAAATTTTACCAAGTTGGAGAAAGACTAACAACAGATATTCATGGAACAGGCATAGGTTTATCCATTGCCAAGGAGATTGTAGAATTACACGGTGGTAAGATTTGGGCAGAGAGTGAGAAGGGTTGCGGGGCGAAGTTTATTTTTACATTACCATTAAAAGATAGCTAAGAAACGAGGAGGTTAAATTTATGGAAGATAAAAAGATTAAAGTTCTTGTGGTTGATGATGAAGTAGATTTTACACAAACTATGGCATTTTGGCTTAAGTCAAGAGGATACCTAACTGAGACTGCATCCGATGGCAAGAGCGCAATCAGAATGATTAAAGAAAATATGCCGGATATTATCTTCTTGGATTTAAATATACCGGTTATGGATGGGGCCGAGACACTTAAAAGAATAAGAAAATTTGACAAAGACCTTCCGGTAATAATTATTAGCGCATATGTAGAAGACCAAGAAAAAATGAAGAAAGTAAACGCCTATGGAATCTCAGGGGTTTTTTACAAAGAAAAAGATTTTACAGAAGGACTATCTTTACTTGAGACTGCATTAAGGACACATAAAAAACTTAAGAAATAAGCTTTAAAAATAGTTTAGGAGGATAGCCTTGTGTTAAAAGTCTTTTTAAAGAACCTGAAAACTAAGCATTATATTTTAGCCTTGGTTATCGTAGCCTCTTATTATACAGCTATTTTTTGTTATGAGGGAGCGTCAGAAGCAAAAGGAAAAAATGAAGGCGTTATCCTTCATGTAGCCAATGATTACAGCTTTATTTTTATTGATTTAGGAGAAGGCGATATAAAGATAGGTAATATAGTTGAGGTGTATAGAAATTCCGAATATCTAACCGCTTTTGTTATAAAAGAAGTAAAAGGCAGGATATCAGAGGCATGGGCACTAAATGCTGACAGTAAGGTCGTGATTAATGCAGGAGATAGGGCCGTTCTCCGGCATACGGGTGTTGGCATGTCTGAGACTGTTCCTCCGGTTATTGCGCCTCGCAAAACAGATATAGAAGCGGTCGCGAGAGAACAGCAGTATTCATCTCCGCAGTCTGCTGATGAACAGAATTCCCTGCAAAATGAAAATGCAAAGTTGTTGTCAAAATGCATGCAATTACAGAAAGAAAAAGATGGTATTTCAAGAGATCTGAATAATAAGCTTGTGGATATGAATCGCATGAATTCAGAAACGCAGAATAAATTAAGAGAGACAATTTTTTTACTAGAAGACCAGGGGAATAGTTTGCGAGGCCAGCTTGATAATGCCATTAAGGCCAATGTTGAATTGGAAGAGAAATTCCTTGCGCTAGAAAAATCCAAGCAGGACCTGGAGCAGAAGCTGAAACAAGAGATATTTTCGCTCTCAAAGGAAAACGAGAGTTCTGTTGCTTCGCTCAAGCAAAATCTAGATACTCGCGCAAAAGAAAAACAAGACCTGGAAGCTAAATTAAACTCCCAGCTCGCAAGCCTCTCAAAGAATAAAGAGGATTCTGAAACCAAGCTGAATAACCAGGTAAAGACCCTGAGCAGCCAGTATCAGGCGCTCGATAAATCTAAGCAGGAGACTGAAAGTAAACTCACTACTGAGCTTGCCTCCTTAACCAAGTCCAAGCAGGATTTAGAGACCGAGCTTAACACTCGTATCTCTAACCTAGAAAAAGAAAAGGCCTCACTTATCCAGCAATTCGCTAACCTAGATAAGGAAAAGAAAGATACTGAGCTAAAACTCAATACTGAGCTTACCTCGCTTACCCAGGCTAAGGATGAACTCATTAAAAAAGGCTCTGGCCTTGAGGCTGAAAGAGAGAACCTGAAAAACCAGCTCGCTAATTTAGAAAAGACTAAAAAAGATACTGAAAGTAAACTCACTACTGAGNNTACTGAGCTAAAACTCAATACTGATATTTCATCCCTAATGAGCAGTGAAGCCAAACTTAGAGAAGAAATCAGCCTTTTAGATAAGAATAGGAAAGAGACAGAAACAGAACTTTCCGATAAAATAGCAGCTTTAGAAAAGGAGAAATCATCTTTGCAGACAAAGATTAGTACCTTTGATTATATAAGATCGAGTTTAGAATCTAAAATAGATAGCCTTAATACTGAACTTCGCACCTTATCTGACTCCAGGAATGCGATTCAATCCCAACTAAAAAGAGAAATAGCATCCTCAAAAGAGAATGAGACTAAGTTAAAGAATACGGAATCTAAATTGGCAAGCTTAGAACAGGAAAAGAAAGAGATGGAAGTAAGATTAGGAGATGAATTAGTAAGTCTTAAAAAAGACAAGGAGAAAATGGAAAAACAATTAAATAACCAACCTGCTGATTTAGAGATAAGTTTAAAGAAAAAAGCAGAGTCAAAAAAGAGCATTGAGGCAGAATTTAATAAGAGGCTCTCCTTCAAACTTGAAGAAAAAGAGATGATTAAGGAGGAAGAAAAGAAAGCTCCTAAAATGGAGTCCGCAAAAACAAAAGAAGATTTAGGAAAGGTAATTGAGAAAAAGACATCTGGTATTATAATTGGAAAAAATTTAGAAAATAGAGAGATTTGGATTGATTTTGGAGGAGCCAATGGTGTTGTAGAAAGCCAGGGTTTTGATGTATACCGCAAAGATGTAAAAATCGCTGAATTAAAAGCAATTAAGATTTTTGATAGTTTCACAGTAACAAAGACCTTGCCTGATAAGGATTTTGATAGCGTAGAAGAGCTTGATGAGGTAAAGATATCCTCAATAAAATAGGAAAATAGGGACAGCGACCATTTATTTCTATTTATTTCTTAAGAAAATGGTCGCTGTCCCTATTTTATTTGACAAAATTAAATTCTATGGTATAATGATAGATATGAGAGTTACGGTAATTAGGATAAGTTTATTAAAAAGAGAATAAGAGAATGGGAAAAAAAAATAATAGACACAATAAAATGCTTGCAGCAAGAGAGATTATGAAGGAATACAATCTAACTTACCAAACGGTAAATCACTATACAGATTTTGGATTATTGCCCGTAGTGTTAAAAAAAGGAAATGTGAGGTTTTATGACAAAAATATAGTAAGGGGGCGCCTAAAAAAGATAAAGGAATTGACAGAAGAAGGGTATTCTTTGCGTTTGATTCGCAAACAAATAATTGGAATTTAAAATAGGACTAAACTTATTGAAATATAAGCAGATATGGTATAATATGGTTGAAACTTAGGGATAAAACATGAGTTACTTCAAGCTGTTAGGATTTGAAAGGGAGCCATTCTCTACCAGTCCGGACCCCGAGTTCTTTTATTTATCCAAGGAGCACGAGACAGCCCTGACCAATATTCTGATAGAACTCCGGCTAAAAAGAGGATTATCGGTCATTTTGGGAGATGTGGGGACTGGTAAGACCACTCTCTCACGAAAACTCATACAGGAATTAAAGGAAAGAGAAGATGTTATATTTCATATCATATTAGATCCTTCTTTTAACAATGAGTTTCTATTCCTTAGCTCATTAGTAAGAAATTTCGAAATAAATGGCGTAGGATGTGACAGTTCCAGCGCAATCTTAGACTTAAGAGAATCATTAGAGAGATATCTTTTTCAAAAAGGCGTAACCGAAAATAAGACTATTACATTAATTATTGATGAAGCTCAGAAATTAAATGAAGACTCTTTAGAGGTGCTGCGCGTATTGCTTAATTATGAAACAAATGAATTTAAGCTCCTGCAGTTAGTTCTATTAGGTCAGCTTGAATTGTATTCCAAGATAATGAATATCTCTAATTTCTTTGACCGCATCAGTTTTAAATATTCTTTAAACCCGCTAAATTTTAATGAAACTAAAGAGATGATCGAGTTTCGCATAAGGCAAGCAGGCTATAAAGCAAATATGCAACTTTTTCTGGATGATGCTATAAGAGAAATTTATCAATATAGCCGAGGCTATCCCAGAAGGATCACTATGCTATGTCATCAGGCCCTAAAAAATCTGGTACTAAAGAATAAATTTGTGGTAGATGCAGCGTTTATTCGTGAGTTGATAGATAAGGAAATAAAATCAGGATGGCACAGGAAAGACCCATTACTCCAGAAAAACAGCTATTAAAATTAATTGAAGACCCAAAGTCAAAAACCACAGCTGTTAGCGCGCAGGCGATTAAACATCAAGGGTTGAGTTTATTTTCTTTTAGTGCCTGGATAGGCAGGATTTCTTTTTTTAAAGATTGGTTTAAAAGACGGCTTCAGAGGCCCAAATCCCATGGGTTTAATACCAAAATAATAAGCAAGGCCTTAGGGATTTGCATCTTTGTCTTAGCATTTTATTTTATAAATAATCTTTTTACCTCTTTTATTAATTTTAAAAAGGTGCCCAATTTATTATTAGAAGTTAAAAAAGAGGATTCAAAGCCGGAGAGTTTTCAAGAGACCTCTGTTTCAAAAAAAGCAGTTTCTTATTTTTTAGAAAAAGTCAGACAAAGGGATATTTTCAAGATGGGACAGAAAAAACCGGTTACTGCTGAGATTGCGGCTAAAGGGCCTTCCTCAAGAATAATTGAGGCCACCCAGCATTTAAAACTGGTAGGGGTTTCCTGGTCTAATGACCCGGATGCAATGATTGAGGACACAAAGGCATTAAGGACTTTTTTTGTAAAAAGAGGGCAGTTGATTGGCGAGATAAAAATTCAGGCAATTTTTAAGGATAAGGTTGTTTTAAGTTATGCTGGAGAAGAAATTGAGTTGAGATGAAATCTATAAGAAACATATTTTTATTAAGCATTCTTATTTTTCTTTTTATTTTCCATTTTATGGTTTATAATTTGGGAGCTGAGAAGACATCCGCTCAATTAGCCCAGGCCTCCTCAAGCCATGCCCAGGCCGCAGTTTCGCCTATACCTGGCGGTATGCTGGAAAGGATTTCTTTGGACCTGCGCAATATCGAGGTAGTAGATGCGCTTAAATTTTTAGCCACGAAAGCAGGGATAAATATCATTGCTACTAAAAATGTTACCGGCAGGATTACGCTTATGGTTGAGAATGTGCCGGTCAAAGATATATTTGATATAATGCTGCGTTCCAATGAGCTTGCCTATACAAAAGAAGGCGAAATCTATAATGTAATGACCGAAGACGAATATAAGGCGCTTTTTGGAAAGAAGTTTGCAGATATCCGTCAGGTGAAGGCATTTAAACTCCAATACGCAATACCTGAGCAGGCATTTAGTCTTTTAGATACTTTAAAGAGCGAAGTAGGGAGGGTTTTAGTTGAACCCGATTCTGGCACTGCTCTTATTATGGATACCCCAGAAAATATCAAACAGATTGAGAATGCTTTAGCCACATTAGAACAAAAAAATTTAGTTCGGGTGTTTAACCTTAAATACGCAAGGGCAAAAGATGTGGAAGAGCAACTTAAGGCACAATTAGATGCTAAGAAAGTCGGCTCAATAAAAGCAGATGAACGCTCAAATCAGGTGATTGTTCAGACACTGCCTGAAAGAATGCAAGATGTCGAAAAGTTGGTTGAGGCCCTAGACAGAAAGACAAAGCAAGTTCTGATCGACACCAAGATTATTAAGATTAAATTATCCGATGAGTTGACTTCCGGGATTGAATGGGAGGGGTTATTTAGTTTGGGCAAAAAAGTTGGCACTACGTATATGGGTTCTTATCCGTTTAGCGTGCTGCAGACTGGCACCAGTGCCTGGAAATCAAGGCAGACATTCTTGGATGAGCAAGGCAAGGTAGGCGCATACCCTTTTAGTGGCAATACCGCCAGTGTTTCCGGCAGCACAAAAGTTGCTCCCGGAGAAAAGATGCACGTGGGTATGATAAATACTAGACAGGACTTTGATACCCTGATTAAATACCTACATACCTTGGGCAATACTCAGATACTTTCTAACCCTAAATTAGCGGTGATAAATAATCAGGAAGCGAGAATCCACGTGGGCGAAAAACAGGCATATGTTACTACTACCACCACTACTGGTCAGACCACCACTACTGTGTCAGAGGAGGTTACTTTCGTGGACGTGGGAATTCAATTATCAGTAACCCCAACTATAAATGATGACGGTTATGTAACTATGAAAGTAAAACCAGAGGTCTCTAGTGTAGTCTCAACTCTTACTACACCTTCTGGTAATAAAATTCCTATAATTGATACCTCATTGGCAGAGACAACGGTAATGATAAAGGACGGCGCATCCATTATTCTTGGAGGTTTACGCAAAGAAAAAAAGATATCTAGTTCCGAGCAGGTACCTATTTTAGGTAAGATACCTTTGTTGGGTTTCTTTTTCAGGTCAAGCGCAAATAAAACCGAAAGAACCGAATTATTAGTAATGTTAACTCCCCATATTGTTAGCGGCGAAACCCTCACTACCGGTGATGAAAGGGAGTTTGGAACCATGCCGGGTAAAGAATATAAAGAATACCCTGCCCTTAGTGAACAATCAGATTTTAAACCACCCAAAGAAGCGCCAGAGAAGGTAATTAGCCCGAAAGAGGCGCCGGAAGAGGAGATGAAACCTTACCGTGATTATTCAAGCTTAGAAGAAGAAAAAGAGTCAAAAACTATGCTCAAAGGAGAAGAAGACAATGAATAATAAATTTAAGATTTCGTCAGCATTTATCCTCATAGGCGCTTTAATTTTTGGCGAAGGCATAGGGATTATATATTTTGCTAATCAATCAAAGAATCTGAGGGAGAAATCTAAGAATCTTACAAAGAAAATAGAAAGCATAGAGCCTGGTTATGCAGCCATGAGCAGCCAGAAACAAGAAATTGAAAATAAATACAGTAGTCTTTCTAAGGAATATGAGGCAATAAAAGAAGACCGTAATAATCTTATGACGCAGGCAAAGAGCCTGTTAGGCAAGAGAACAAGGGCGGATGAATTAGCAGCTTCTTTAGAGAAAGCTAACTTAGAGATGAGTCAGCTTCAGAAGGGAAAAGAAGAGATACGGATTCAGAATCAGAAATTGCAGGAAGTGATTAAGCAAGTCATGGCTGCCCAAGATCAAATAGCCAAGGAAAGGGATGAGTATAAAATTTCCTATGAAAAGGCCAGAAAGGATACTATAATAAACGAGTTGAAAAAAGAGGCCGCTAATTTAGGAAGAGAAAAGAGCAGTCTTGAAAGTAACCTGAAAAATAAAAATAAGGAAATCGAGCGACTCAAGGCGCAAAGAACAAAATTAGAAGGAACAAAAGAAGAGTTAACCCAGCAAGTTAAAGAGCAGAAAAAAACCATTACTGAGGCAATAAAGAAAAACAAGGGATTAGAAGAGGAGGTAAAAAATATACCTAATAAGTTCTCTGAAATTGCGCGGCAGAATAAGAAGTTAATTAGAGATACCGCGAAAATGCATTATAATTTAGGAGTTTTTTATACCAAAAACAAAGAATACAGCCGGGCAATTGCCGAATTTGAGAAGGCAGTAGAGATAAATCCTGATGATGCTTATGCGCATTTTAACTTGGGTTATATCTATGCAGAGTATCTGGTGAACCGTAAGAAAGCAATTGAACACTTTCGGCATTATTTGCGTCTGGCTAAAAGTGATGACAAGGATGTAGATTGGGTAAAAAAATATTTACTTACCTGGGAGACATATGAAGGTAAGAAGGTAATGGAATAGGCCGTGTAAGTCAAAAACCTATTTTACTGTCAAAGTTGCGTTATATTGTTGGAAATATTGCTCTGCTTGTTTTTGTTTCTGGTCAAGTTGGCTTAATATGCCCAATTTTTTATATACATCAGCGCTATGAGAAGGCAACTTAAGACAATCATTTAAGGCATCAAAAGATTCATTGTATCGGCTTTGATAATATAGAACATCTGCTAATAATTCTGATATTTTAGCGCTTAGAGGCTCTGTGGCAAGATCTTCGGAGTTGAAAAGACGTAAGTAATCCTTTAATAGCTTTTCTGCTTTTTCGTATTGCTTAAGCTGAACAAAAGCCTGGCCTAACACGAAAACAGCTTCGCTTCCCGTAGGAATTTTTTTAACAACCAGTTCCAAAGTATCAACAACCATGAATGCATCCCCATTATTCAGTAAAAGAGAAGAGCGATTTACCTTTTCTGCATAAGGAATGATTACTTCATCATAGGCCTGGCGGGTATTCTTATAGAATCCTTTTTCCTTAGTGTAGAGCTCGGGGTCATATATGGGAGAATAAGGCATTTTTTTGATTTCAGAATCCGAGTGTTCCACAACTTCATAAATTATAAAGGCGCTGTTTCTAAATAAGGGTTTAAAATGTTTAAGTTCCGGAGAGCTGAAATGAAGACGCGACGCCATTGCTTTTTCCGATATATCAGGCACTGCGCCTCCCAAATACCTTATTGAATCCTTGTTATCGGTAATGAAATAACCCCAATCGTAAATCAGATATTTCGCTCTATTCTTTTTGCAAAACTCAAATAAATTCCTCTCATCCTCGTTATACATAGACATTGTCAGCTCCTCATATTTTTTTCGTATGGGGAGGTTTTCAAACTTAGGATGCATGACCTCAGGCCGGCCAGTATTAAGTAATACCATAGGACTTAAGTGGATATGCGCTACGAAAGCATCTGTAGGCTGGGTGTTGGAATTTATCCAGCTGAAAAGTTCACTATAACTTATCGGCGTGAAACGGCCTGTTTCTATCGGTTTTAAATTCAGGCCTAAGGCGTTTAATATAAGTAGAGAATATAAACCGATTTTTAAATATTTTTTTTTATGGTACAGGAAAGTATAAAATACTTTCCTAACCACTGAAAATC
>DCOU01000123.1:0-20210 GCA_002322525.1 Candidatus Omnitrophica bacterium UBA1562
ATGCTATTTTAACAAAGTAGTGTTACGTTATTCGGTTATGGTTACGATGCCCGTTTCGTCTTTCGGTAACGTTATTCGTCTTTAAGATGTAACCCAACTACGTAACCGATACGGGCTTCGTTACCGTAGCCTTGACCCAACAACTTACTTTATTCTGCCAAGAGGGAATTCTTTCATCATAACCTCCTTTATCCAATCCAGTGCTTTTTTAGGCGGCATATCCCAATAGGTTGGACAGGGAGATAAAATTTCAACTAGCGAAAAACCAATATTATCAATTTGATTTTGAAAAGCAACCTTTATCGCCTGTTTTGTCTTAATCACCTCCTGGGGAGAATGCAGGGATACGCGTTCAATATATTTTACTGCAGGCAGTAACGCCAGCATCTCTGAAATCTTTAAGGGATAGCCGTGAAGTCTGACCTCTCTTCCGAAGGGAGTTGTGGCTGTTTTCTGACCCAGTAATGTAGTGGGCGCCATCTGCCCGCCGGTCATGCCATAAACTGCGTTGTTGATGAATATCACCGTTACATTTTCGCCTCGATTAGCAGCATGTATTGTTTCATTTGTGCCGATAGCGGCAAGGTCTCCGTCTCCCTGATAAGTAAATACAATATTCTCTGGCCTTACTCTTTTTATTCCGGTGGCGACAGCCAAAGGCCGGCCATGCGCGCTCTCCGAACAATCAAAATCCCAGTAATCATAGGCAATGACTGCACAACCCACCGGAGCCACAGCGATAATACGCTCTCGAATGCCTAACTCATCCACTATTTCAGCAATAAGCCTGTGCGCTATTCCATGCCCACAACCAGCGCAATAATGGGTGGGTATATTCCGTAGAGATTTGGGATGACTGAATATCTTTTTCAAGGTTAAGAATGTTAAGGAAGTTAAGGATGTTAAGAAGGTTACATTTTAAGTTTTTGTAACCTCCTTAACGTTTTTAACGTTTTTAACCTACTTAACTTCAAGTTAATAACTTTATCCTTTTGATTATCTCTTCTTCCGTCGGAATACCGCCTCCTGCCCGGCCTAAAAATTCTACCCTTGCCTTTCCATTGATTACTAATTTTACATCTTCTAACATTTGGCCGTAAGACATCTCGATAACCAGATATTTGCTGTTTGGCCTTAGGTGTTGGGTAAATGCTTTTTGAGGAAATGGCCAGAGGGTTATAGGACGGATAAGGCCTGCCTTCTTGCCTTTTTCTCTTAATTTATGGAGCGCACTTTTTGCAATGCGCGCCATTGTCCCGTAAGCAACCAAAACAATTTTGGCGTCATCCAAGAACATACTTTCGTAACGCTGTTCTTTTTGTTTAATGACTTTATACTTTTTCTGTAATGTAAGATTAAACTTTTCCAGGTCACCTTCTACCATATAAAAAGATTTTACGATATTGGGCCTCCTGCCACGGCAACCTGTAAGCGCCCACGGTTTAGTTCGTAGTTCGTAGTTCGTAGTTCGTAGTTTTTTACTACCAACTATGAACTCTTGACTATGAACTAACAACGGTTCCATCATCTGGCCGAGCATGCCATCGCCTAAAATAATTACGGGGTTACGATATTTATCTGCTAAATCAAAGGCAAGAAACATGAGCTCGTATGCTTCCTGCACATAAGACGGTGCCAGGACTATGCAATGGTAATCTCCGTGTCCGCCGCTACGCGTTGCCTGAAAATAATCGGATTGCGCAGGCCAAATATTACCCAAACCCGGACCACCACGCATAACGTTAACGATTACTGCTGGTAACTCCGCACCCGCAATGTATGAGATACCTTCCTGTTTAAGGCTTATGCCCGGGCTCGATGAAGATGTCATTGCCCTTGCCCCTGCTGCTGAAGCACCAAATACCATATTTATCGCTCCTAACTCGGATTCTGCCTGAATAAAAACTCCTTTCACCTCAGGCATGCGCTTTGCCATATATGCGGGTAATTCATTCTGGGGTGTAATCGGATAACCGGCATAGAAACGACAACCAGCCTGTATAGCTCCTTCGGCTATCGCTTCATTTCCAGTCATTAAAACTTTTTTCATGCCCTCTTTTTGGCGTTTCTCGCTCTTCATACTTATCTCGCTCAGTAGGGACAGTCCCTTTCAGGGACAGTCCCTACTGCAGTGCTTATTTATATACCTCAATACAACAATCCGGACATATAATAGCGCACATTGCGCAACCCAGACATTCAGACGTTTCATTTCCCACCTTTAGCGGGATCCCGCCCTCATTTAAGTTCGCCTGGAGGGAAAATTTTACGGGTTTTGCACCACGCTGGTTTAAACCTTTATCTACGCTAATTAATCCCTTGGGACAAAAACTAATGCACAATAAACAACCTTTACATCTTTCTCTGTCAATAGTTATCTTGGCCATAACCCTCGCTTCGCTCGAAGTGTAAAGTTTGTAAGTGTAAAGTGTTTAAGTTTTCTTCTTACACACTTACACACTTACACACTTAAAAACTTACATACTCAAATATCTTTCTTGCCTCTTATTTCTTCTATAATCCTTCTGGCTATTCCTTGAGCATTTAATCCGTACTTCTCCAACAAAATCTCTCTTTTGCCATGGGGTATAAATTCGGAAGGCAAACCAATTTTTATCACCGGCTTGTCTATTGCTTCGCTAACGGCGCTGCCAAATCCGCCTTCTATAATACCTTCTTCTGCGCTAAAAATAAATTTTGCTTGCGAAGCCAACGCCTTAAATAAATTGATATCTACTGGCTTGGCAAAACGCGCATTCACCAAAGTACCTTTTAAACCTTCTTTTTCTAACAACTCCATTGCCTCGAGAGAAACCGATACCATACTGCCCAAGGCAATGAGAACAAAATCTTGGCCTTCTCTTAAAACTTCAGCCTTACCAATTTCTAAAGGTTGGGCAGGATAACCTGATTGCGGGATAACGGATCTAGGATATCTTAAAGCCACTGGTACGTCTAATGCGATAGCAAACTCTAACATAGTTTCTAATTCAAATCCGTCTTTAGGCGCCATAAGCACTAAATTCGGGATATTTTTTAAGAAAGCGATATCAAAAATTCCCTGGTGGGTTGCCCCGTCTTCTCCGACGATGCCGGCACGGTCAATAGCCAAAACAATACCGAGGTTCTGTAAGGATATGCACTCTATAATCTGATCAAAGGCCCGTTGTAAAAATGTGGAATATATAGCTACTACCGGCTTAAGCCCCTCTCTGGCTAAACCACCGGCAAAACAGATTGCGTGTTCTTCGGCAATGCCTACATCAAAAAATCTTTCAGGATATAACTCGCGGAATTTATCCAGGCCTGTCCCTTCTGGCATGGCTGCGGTTATTGCTGCAATACGAGCATTCTTTTTCGCCAATTCTATCAGTTTATTACTGAAAACTTCGGTGTAAGTTCTGGGCCTTTCGCCTTGCGCCTTGGCCTTGCCGGTGGCAATCTCAAAAGGACCGGTGCTATGAAATTTTACAGGTTCATTTTCTGCCGGGACATAACCTTTGCCCTTCTTGGTAATTACATGGAGCAACACAGGGCCTTTAATATCAAGTATATTTTTCAGTGTCGGGATTAAGCTGTATAAATTATGCCCGTCTAAAGGCCCAAAATAACGGAATCCCAATTCCTCAAAGAACATACCCGGAATAAACAAGCCCTTCAGGCCTTCCTCGAATTTATTGGCAATTCTTATTAAGCGGCCTCCTTTGGGCAAGCGGGATTTCACAAAGTTTTCCAGAGAAGCCCTAAAACGGTTATATATAGGTAAGGAGATAAGTTTATTCAAATAATTACTTAAAGCCCCCACATTAGGGGCAATGCTTAACTCATTGGTGTTTAAAATAATCAGCAGGCCTTTTTTTAGGTGGCCGGCATTATTCAAACCCTCAAAGCACAGCCCGCCGCTTAAAGAGCCGTCTCCAATTACTGCTACCACCCTAAAATATTTTTCGCCAGCCAGACAATCTCTGGCGCAGGCAAGGCCTAAAGCCAATGACACGGCAGTTGAACTGTGGCCGGTGGTAAATGTATCATAGGGCGACTCGTCTTTTGCCGGGAAACCACTTATACCTTGATATTGACGCAAAGACGCAAAGTCCTTGTTCCTGCCGGTTAAAATCTTATGGGCATAAGACTGGTGCCCTACGTCCCAGATAATCTTATCGCTCGGCGTATCCAGACAGTAATGCAGGGCAATCGTCAATTCCACCGCCCCTAAACTGGAAGCAAGATGCCCGCCTGTATGAGAAACTACTTCAATAATTCTCTGGCGTATTTCGCTGGCTAATTGAGGCAAGTTTTCAATACTTAGTTTTTTTAAATCAGCGGGTGAATTTATGGACTCTAAAAACATTATTTTAATGAGCCCATAACTTACGAACACTGAAAGTGTGAGTAAGTTATTTGGGCGAATTAATCCTGAGCCTGCGCAAAAGATTTCGCAAGAAATCTTTAAGCGCTTAGGCGAAGGATCTCATGTTATCAATCCTATCCCGGCTCATAAACTATGCCAAAATTCTCTTCGATAAGGCCCTTCCCATAAGGATGGGAAGGCCTATCCTTTCTGGATAATTTTGGCATATTCGCCGGGATAAATTCAGCCAACGACTTAGCTTCGCTATCGTTCGCTAAGTCGTGTCTTCATTTAATTTTTCCAGAGAATATTTTCCTTCTTTTTTCATCAATAATTCGACTTTGCGCTGCGCCTCGTTCAAGGTAGCGGAACACGCCTGGGCTAATTTTACGCCCTCTTCATATTTCTTAAGCGAATCTCCCAGTGTAAGCTTACCGCTTGCCAGTTCTTCGACTATCTTCTGTAATCTTTTGATATCCTCCTCAAGGCTTTGTTTTTCCTTCATCCCGCCCTTCCTCCTTATCTATATCATCCCACCCTAGGAAGGGCGGGATTCATCTTTGATTACCTCCTGAACCGAGCTTAAAAATGAACCTTTTGCTAAAATCGTTTTTATCAAATCCTTGGGTTTAAGTTCAGACGCGTCTTTGATAATCCTGCCTTCAGGCATCAAACTGCTTAAGCTGTATCCCCGTGACAATACAGCCAAAGGGCTTAATGCCTCTAACCTCTCGATAAGGGAATGGAATTTTTCTCCTGCCATATCCAGGGCGTGCTGGATATGAGAAGCAAGGTTGCTATTTAACTCATCCAGCAACTGTTGTTTTTCTAAAAGCCTGTCTAAGGGGCTCTTGAGCATGCCCTTGAGAGTAGCGAGGGTATTCCTTAAGCGATGCAGGGTATCTGAAACCGCCGAACTCAATTCATATCTATAGCCGTCCATTTCTGCAAGCAACGCGTTTTTCTTGTCTACTATTACCTTTGCCGCAGCTGACGGAGTCTCTACAAATACATCGGCAACCAGATCAGAAATAGTCACGTTTATCTGGTGTCCCACTGCTGAAATAGTAGGTATTTTTGAATTGTATATGGCCCTGGCGACTATCTCCTCGTTAAATGACCAGAGGTCTTCGGCGCTCCCTCCACCCCTGCATATTATAATCACATCCACCTGTTTAAACCCCGTTAGAGACATCGGACATTTCTCTTCTCTCCTTATAGTCTCTAACGGGGTAAATTGATTAAAGTCATGCACAGCCTCGGCTATCTCTCTTGCGGCTTGCTCTCCCTGAACTCTTACCGGACGGATAATCACATCTACGCAGGGTGAGCCTTTTTTTAATATCTGCAATATATCACGGACCGCTGCTCCGGCGCTGGAAGTAACTATTCCTGCGCAAAAAGGCATAAGAGGGAGCTCTTTTTTATGTTTTGGGTCGAATAAACCCTCTTTGAATAACTTATTCTTCAGTTGTTCAAAGGCTAACTGTTGGCTGCCTATGCCTTTTGGTTCAATCTTTTCTACAATTAACTGGTATTGTCCGCGTGGGGCATAAACCTCTATTCTCCCTGAACATATTACCTTGAGGCCGTCTTCGATTTTAAATTTCACGTCCTTATTTGCGTTCTTAAACATTGCCGCTAGCAGCAGCGCACCTTCATCTTTTAGCGTAAAATAAAAGTGGCCTGAGGGATAGGCCTTAAAGTTGGAAACTTCTCCTTCCACCCAAACTTCACCAAAGGTATTCTCCAGGATTCCCTTGATGTCTTGGGTAATCTGGGAGATAGTATAGACGTGCCTAGTCTTTTCTAAATTTACTGGTTGTCCAAAGAGTTGTGGTTGGTTTTCAGGCATTCTTCAACTACCTTTTCTATTCTCCTAACATCTTTCTCTTTAATATTTATAAATTCAATACCTGTATCAAATTGCTCTCTACTTTTAATCGCCCAGACAACCCTCCCATCGCATTTTATAGGAGGCTGGCCATCTTTGAGATATATAGTCAATTCCACAAAATAGAATCTACCCATGCCTTTTTTTAGAATCACGCATACCCCTCCCGTACCAATATTTTCTGTATGGGTAGAAATCTTTTCATTCTCTCCCTTTTTTATAAGAATTACCTCACAAGGATATTCTGCGCGAGGGAATCTGCGTTTATCCACGCCTTGCCACATATAATCTCCTTTTAAAATGATTGCAGATTTAAGCGTTTTTAGTTATTAGTACTGCTTGTATCCTGGGCAACGGATGGTTCAGAAGCGGTTTCTGCCACCGGTTCCGGCACTTTGGGTTTCTTTTTTAACACAACCATATTAACCGAATAAGGACTTAAAACTAAGGTCTCTTGATATAATTCAGAGGCGCTTACTTCTTTTTCCTCAGCCGGGGTAAATTCACAGTTATAACTACAGGACGAATCTGTTGTATATCTTTGGTACAAATAATTTTCTTTCAGATTCTTAATATCTATCTTGATATTACGTGTTCCGGACTTAAATTTTTCGGCTCTATCGTTTAATTCCTGTGTCCTTGTTAATAGTGTGTTCAGCCTCTTGCTCGCGCGTATTTTGGCAATTTCTATACTATGAGATAGAATCTTTTCCAGCCTGCCGGAGGTGATAATATTAAGAAGCGCCTTTCGTTCCGCACCGCTTAAGGCCGTGATGTTACGGGATAAATAATTCCTGGCTATCTCGGGGTCGATATAATTATAAATGAGCAGGGCAATGCGGTCTTGTGTTTTTGTGGCAACTACATCCACAAATTCATCATTAGGTTTTAAAGAAGCGCTAAACATATTATTCCCTAAATTAGAAAGCATCCTGAAGACATTATATGTAGATTTTGGTGCGCCCTTATAAAGGGATGCCTCCGAATCAAAACCAAATACGCCTACATTCCTTACTACGCCCTCTTTATTGTTCTGGAAATCCTCCAAACAAAAATAGAGTTGGTAATCAATCCCCGCTTCATACATGTTCTTGATGCGGTTTAAAATATAACTAGCGCAGACAAAAGACCGTTCTCCTCTCGCCGGTGATAAATTAGCGCCTGAATCATAATTCCATTCATCTACAAGTAAAGGAATATTCCTGTCAAAATTAAAGTAAGTTAGCCAATCCCGCAAAAGGGCTATGCCGGTCTTTTTATAGGTGGTGGTCTCCTTTTCTACTTTAGGGTCGGTGGAATAGGCGTGCCAGGTAATAAAATTTAAAGGTAAATGATAATGGTAACAAAATTTAATGAGCTCATAGATAAGGCTTCTTTCAGGAGCAATGATAGTATTGGCATCGAAGTTCTGGAACCACCAACTTGTTGCCGGCCCACCCACAGGTATATATATCTTAAATTCTTCGCTTAGTTCCTTAGCAGCCTCGGCAACTGCCCGATATATATTAAGGTATTCCTGTTTTCTTCCCAAAAAGAAGTCATCGAGATCAGGCGCACTCCAGACTTCATACCATATATTATATCTTTTATTACAACTTAAATTCCTAATGTGGTTTTTGATTAATTCTTTAAATGCCCTGAAATCCCACGGCGGGCTCTTTTTATCCAGGGCCTTACCCAGACCCGGAGGCGTACTAAATATATCCAAAATAACTATTCCGCCTGCCTCGGTTATTTTTTTAATGACGCCCTCGTAATTGCTTAATAATTTATCTTGCACCTCTTTGTCCTTGGCGAGTTGATTAACCTCCCAAAGATTATACTGCAGGCGATATACGCCGCTGAATCCGATATCTTTTCCCCAGGTATCTAAAACCTCGGGTGCTGCCAGTCCTTGCGGCCAGCTGGTTTGGCGATGAAATCCCCGGCCACTTAAATCAATGCTGGGCTGGAAAATTTTAGGCAAGGGAATGGTGGGAGAATTAACATCTAAACTAAATTCGAGGTCAGCATCTTGGGCAAATAGAATAAAGGTTAAGAAGGTTAAAAAAGTTAAGGAGGTTAAAAAAGTTACCAGTGATTTTGAAAACAACCTTTTTAACCTTTGTAACATTCTTAACGTTTTTAACTTCTTGAGATTTATAATCATCCTAGTTTCTTCTGTATCCTTAAAATTGACCTTGCTTTTCCTGTATTTTCATCAATATCTACGGCTACCCCTTGCAGCTGAATATTATCTTTAGCTACCTCAAATCTCGTCGGGACACAAGTTATAAATCTTTCCAGGACATCCTCTATTCTTCTGCCAATAACTGAGTCCAATGGCCCGGTCATACCCACGTCTGTAATATAGGCACAGCCGCCGGGCAAAATTCTCTCATCCGCAGTTTGTATATGCGTGTGGGTGCCCAAAACACTAGATGCCTTACCATCCAAATACCAACCCAAGGCCACCTTCTCTGAAGTTGCTTCGGCATGGATATCTACAATGATTATCTTTGTCTCTTTAGATAATGCCTCTATTGCCTCACGAGCAGTTTTAAAAGGGCACTCTAATGCTTCCATAAAAACTCTCCCCTGGACATTGACTACGCCTATCTTGGAACCGCTCTTTGCCTTAAATAAACAAGCGCCTCGGCCAGGTACGCCAGCAGGAAAGTTCAACGGCCTTAAAATTCTTTCCTCCTTATCAATAATCTCAAAAATTTCCCGCTTCTTCCAAATATGGTCTCCGGACGTAAGGACATTTACCCCTGCTTCAAATAATTCCTGGGCAATTTTGGGCGTAATACCCGAGCCTCCCGCAGCATTCTCTGCATTGGCAATCACAAAATCGAGTTTATATTCTTTTTGTAATTCAGGCAGGAGTTCTCTTACCGCTTCCCTGCCCGGACTGCCGACTATATCACCAATAAACAGAATATTCATTTTTTCCCCACATTTCCCAATCAATGCTTATCTTGTCGTGGGACAGTCCCCTTAGTACAGAAGGGTCTGTCCCCGAAGGGGACTGACCCTAAAACATGGCGGGGACAGTCCCTACTGGCAACACTATTTAGCGTATTCAATCGCCCGCGTTTCTCTAATCACAGTTACTTTAATTTGCCCGGGGTATTCCATCCCCTCTTCTATTTTCTTACGAATATCCCGCGCAAGATTCACCGCATCGCCATCTGAGATCTTCTCGGGTTGTACAATTACGCGTATTTCCCGGCCTGCCTGTATGGCAAAAGATTTTTCGACACCCTTAAAAAGATTAGCAATGGACTCTAACTTCTCTAATCTCTTGATGTAGGTCTCTAATGTCTCGCGGCGCGCGCCTGGCCGGGCAGCGCTTATTGCATCCGCTGCCACAGCTAAAACTGCATAGAAACTCTTGGGCTCTGCCTCTTCGTGGTGCGCCTCAATTGCAGCTACAACTTCGGCAGGCTCATTATATTTCTTAGCCAGCTCTGCCCCTATTTTGGCATGCGTACCTTCAATTTGGTGGTCAACCGCTTTACCAATATCATGCAATAGCCCGATCCGCCGGGCTAATTTAAAATCTAAACCCAACTCTGAAGCCATCACGCCTAAAAGAAAAGCTACTTCCTTGGAATGCTGCAGGGCATTCTGGCCGAAACTGGTGCGGTATTTAAGGCGGCCGATGAGTTTTATTAATTCCGGGCGCAGATTATCCACTCCCACATCAAATGCAGCGCGTTCCCCTTCCTCGCGTATCTTCTCATCCATCTCCTTCTTGGTCTTCTCCACTATTTCTTCAATTCTACCGGGATGAATCCTGCCGTCACTAATAAGTTTCTCCAAACTTAAGCGTGCTATTTCCCTGCGCACACTATCGAAGCCGGATAAAGTTACTGCTTCAGGGGTATCATCAATAATCACATCCACGCCTGTAGCCATTTCTAAGGCGCGAATATTCCTGCCTTCTCTGCCGATAACCCTGCCTTTCATATCATCATTGGGCAAGGCCACAACACTCACTGTTGATTCAACCGCGTGTTCCGCAGCGCATCTTTGGATGGCCAGGCTGATAATCTCCCTGGCTTTCTTATCTACGATGCTGCGTAATTCTTCCTCCTGCCTTTTGATAAACACTGCTTTCTCAGTATTCAATTCCTCATTGAGACGATTTAGTAAAATTTGTTTTGCCTCTTCAGCCGATAAGGAAGAGATTTTCTGCAATCTTTCTTTTTCTTCAGCAATAAGCAGGTGTAATTGACTATCCTTCTGCCTAATTGCCTCTTCCTGTTTTCTTAAGTTCTCCTGTCTTAGTTCAATCTCTTTTTCTTTTTTCTCTAAAAGTCCGAGGCGGCGGTCAATGTTTTCTTCTTTCTGGGTAAGCCTCTTTTCCGAATTCAATATCTCCTGGCGCCTATCCTTTGTTTCCCGCTCAAAATCCTGGCGCATCCGATATAGGAGATCCTTTGCCTCTAAATCTAGTTCTCGGCGTTTGTCTTGCGCTTCCTTCTTGGCCTGCTCTAAGATGTGTTTGGCTTGTGTCTCGGCATCCTGAATCTTTTTTTCAGCTACATATCTTCTTAAGATATACCCCACATATGTGGAGATTAAAGCAATAGCAAAAAATATAATTATATTCAACATTGCTTAATCAACCTCCCATCCTGATGAAGTTACTCAAGGTCACTACTATGTTAATTTTTGACTATTTTTTAATATTTTATTATTGTAACTTATTGTACACAAGTATGTTAAGAATATTTAATCCTTTGACTATGAATTTGTGAAAAATTCATTTTTAACAAAGTCGTGTCAAGGTTATGGAACGTTACTTAAGGTTAATTAAAGTTACAATTTTTTTAACCTTAGAGAACCTAAATTATAACTTAATTCGAAATGATTCTGTCGACGCTTACATCCGTCGTGGTGGCGGGTATAGAAGGTAAGATTTGAAAATCGAATGCCAGGCCGATAGAAGCGGTATCGCGAGGAACTCTCTTTAGAAAATAATCATAGTGGCCCCTGCCGCGTCCTAAACGATTACCTTTTTTATCAAAGGCGATCCCCGGCACAATCACAAGGTCCAAATCCTCTAGTTTAATGTATTCTTTAACCGCAGGTTCGCATATACCATAAGGGCCTTTTTTAAGTTTTCCTTTATTGCGTAATATGCAAGGCCTTAAAGTTACTCTTGGCCTCTTACAAACCGGCACTGCGACTATCTTACCTAATCTGTGTGCTTCTTTTATCATATCTTGCGTATTAACCTCGCCATCAAACGAGATGTAAAACATCACTATTTTTGCTTTAAGAAATTCCAGAGTTCTAAAAAGTTTATCTTTTATGAGCTTACTTTTTCTATTTCGGTCTTCCTCCTTCTGTGTTTTTAATCTCAAGAGTATTTTACTACGTATTTGTTTTTTTGTCAACCCCGTTACAAATTGTGTTCTACCTTTATGTGCTGATGATATTTGTAACGGGGTCAACTTCTCGCTTCTGGGATTAAAACCCATCATAATGCTCATGCGATTCCTTCTTGGGCTCAAACGCGCTCGGGTCTTTGCCTATTTTTTTATAATAATCCGCAAGCGCGGCTCTTAAAGCCTGCTCTGCTAAAACTGAACAATGAAGTTTTATAGGGGGTAATCCTCCTAATGCCTCTGTCACAGCTCTGTTGGAGATTTCTAATGCCTCTTCCACCGTTTTGCCCTTAATCATTTCCGTAACCATAGAACTAGTCGCTATCGCCGCCGCGCAACCAAAGGTTTTAAATTTAGCATCTACTATTTTACCATCTTCTACCTTAATATATAAACGAAGCACATCGCCACATATTGCATTCCCGACGTTACCTATACCATTGGCATCGGGAATTTCTCCACAATTTCTGGGATTAGTAAAGTGATCCATAACTTTTTCTGAATATGCAGCAAATATTTTATCTTTTTGTTCTGCCATCTTATTTGGCCATGATTAAGTTATGCGGCTTGGTGGCCTTTTTAAAATCTTTGGGCTTCTGGATTTTCTTCAGTTCATCGAGTTTTTTTCTTTTCTCTAATTCTTTATAGATTAAAACCCAGGCGCAGTCTCTTTCTTTATCCACCTCGCATTTACCTTTATCCATGCCGCCGCAAGGGCCGTTTAAGAGGCCTTTGGGACAAAGCGTAATCGGGCAAATCCCTGCGGTAACATCCAATACGCATTCCCCGCACAGAGAACACTTCTCATAGAAGTTGCCCCGGGCATCCATCACTGCGCCAAACAAAGTATTACAGCCCGGCAAAACCACTAACCCCAGCCTGTCATTATCCTTTACCGATTGTGTGCCCAAGCCGCAGGCTAAGACCAAAACCGCCTCTGCCTGGCGTAAGAGCTTCATATTTTTCGCCAATTCTGTTTTTATCTGGGCCGCAACGCAGGGCGCGCCAGGAATACACATACCTAAGACGGTTTTACCGTGTGCCTCTAACTGCCCTTTCATCTTAAGCAACTCATCCTCCCCACCCGTCTTACAGGTGGTAGCGCATTCGCCGCAACCCACCAAAAATATTTTAGCGTATCCTTTTAAACTATCCAGTAAATCCTTCCAGGGTTTTTGCTCAGTAATAATCATAAGGGAATTTTACCATAGTTTGGGGGTAACCTCAAGGAAAAAATGGGATACGCGCATTTTGCGGGTGACGAGGCAGGATCCGCAAACCCGGCGTTTTCAACGAGTGGGATTTTAAACTGTCTTTTGGTTGCCGCGCAGCTTTTCCAGACGTTGCTTAATTTTTACCTCGTAGCCAATATCTGTGGGCTCGTAGTATCGCACGGCCTTTCCCGTATATTTCTGTTTTACATAGTGGCCTGCGTAATCATGGGCGTATTTATAACCTTTGCCGTGCCCTAAAACTTCAGCGCCCGGGTAAGAGGCATCTTTGAGGTGGTTGGGCACCTCCTGGACTTTTTGACTTTCCATATCTGCCAGGGCTTTGTTAATGGCCAGGTAACTGGCATTGGATTTGGGCGCACAAGCAACATATATAGCAGCCTGAGCCAAAGCAATCCTTGCCTCAGGCATACCCACAAACTCCGAGATCTGTAATGCTGCATTCGCCAGCACAAGTGCCAGAGGGTCAGCATTACCTACATCTTCTGCTGCGGCAATACAAATCCTGCGCGCGATGAAACGCGGGTCCTCGCCTGCATAAAGCATCTTGGCCATCCAGTATAACGCCGCATCCGGGTCACAGCCACGCATAGACTTTATAAATGCTGAAGCAGTATCATAATGGCTATCTTCGTCTTTATCGTAAATAACCGGCTTTTTCTGGATGGATGCAGAAGCTAGCTCTAAATTGAAATTGATAAAACAGCCTTTGGATTTAGGCGCGGTAAGCACGCCTATCTCCAGGGCATTAAGTGCTCTGCGTGCATCTCCCTCGCAGGTCTTAGCTAAAAACGTCATTGCCTTCTTGTCAAATTTTATTTTAAGATTTCCGAATCCCCGGGTTTTGTCCTTTAGTGCAAAAGAGAGTATGCTTACAATTTCATTCTCTTTAAGCGGCTTTAGTTCAACCACCAGAGAGCGCGATAAAAGCGGAGAGACAAGAGAAAAAAACGGATTGTGCACAGTTGCGCCGATTAAAACAGGATTACCCTCTTCTACATCAGGCATCAGCACATCCTGCTGGGCTTTATTAAAACGGTGGAGCTCGTCAATAAAGAGTATGGTTTTCTCACCCATGCTTGCCTTTTTATGCTTGGCCTGGGCAATAATCTTCCTTAATTCTTCTACATTGGAAGTTGTAGCATTTATAGCTACGTAGCGAGATTTAGTAATGTGGGCAACGCACCAGGCTAATGAGGTCTTACCCGTGCCTGGCGGGCCGTATAATATCAATGAGCTAATCCGGTCTGCCTCGATTGCCCGGCGTAAGAGCTTTCCTTTGCCTAAGATATGCTCCTGGCCGACAAATTCATCCAAAGTGCGCGGCCGCATGCGCACTGCAAGCGGAAGGTCTTTTTGATTCTGCTGAATTTCCTGTTCAAATAAATCCATAGTCTGTTTATCCCAACGGCAAGACGCGAGTCACTATTCCGACTCATAGGCTGTGCAAAAATTTTATTTTAAAATTTTTGCACATTCGTCGGAATAAGTTCAGACATATAACTTACGTTCGCTTACGCTCCGTAAGTTATGTCTTCACTTAAAAAAAATCCCCGCATGTGCCGTTGGTGTGGACGGTTGTGAACCGGTCTCATTTCAAGTGGGTGCTCTCCCCTTAGAGCCTAAGCCCCAAGAGAGTTAAGCTCCCTTTCAATTGGTATTAGTTCACCAATTATCACACATCCAACGTGCACGGCAGGGAATTTTAAAAGAGCCAATTTTCGTTACAAAAGAAGTATACCACATACTCTTGTAAAAATCAAGCAAAATCGCCTTCGGCGAAACTCTAAAGCGATTTTGCGCAGTCTTGCGAATCCTTACCATCGTTTTGCTTGGTTGAGGGCGTAGGAGGACAAGATCTAACCTGAGCCCTGAACCTCTCTGTCAAGAGATTACAAATCCGAGAATGCACCGGCTTAATTTCAGCTTCGGTTAATGTGCGTTCATCAGAACGATAAAGACAGGATAGGGTTAACCCTTTAAAACCAGGGGGGATTTGCTTACCTTTATAGTAATCTGCAACTCTCGCCTCCCGAAGCAAAGGCCTGCCTTCCTTTCGGATTGCTTCTAATATATCGCCTACCAAGATCTCGTCTTTGAGGATAAGGCTTATATCTCTAAATATACCCGGATATATAGGAAGGTGCGAAAACTTCTTATTTAGATTTATAAAGAGGAGGAGCCTATCGAGGGAAAGTTCCAGCACAAATACGTCTTTATTTTTTATATCCAATTTATCCAGAACAGATTTCTCTAACTTTGCCATCAAGCCCAAATTTTGCCCAGCCACATATACAGCTATTCTAAAAGCATTATCCTCGATATTAAAATTATACTCTCTTACGCCTAAGCGCTCAAAGAGAACCTCTAATATTCCCTTTAAATGTAAAAATCCGACTGAATCTTTTATTAAACCTTGCTCAAACAATAAAGATTTTATTCCACAAAGAGCAATGCCTAACCTCAGTTCTTCTTGAACCAGGGCAATTGAGGGCGAGAATACCTTGGCCACCTCAAAGATATTTATGTAGTCATATTTCTGGTTAAGGTTGTAGGCGGTGCAAGCAGCAAGACCGGGTATAAGCCTTGGCCTTAAAATCTCTTGTTCCTTACTTAAGGGGTTAAGAATCTCTATAGAGCCTTGCTCCATCCCGCAGTCTCTCAATAAATCTTTACCCATAAGACTGTAGGTAATAACTTCATTTAAACCTAAACCCACAAGAATACTTTTTATTAAAGAAACTAAACCCCGCCCTTCCTCTACGATTATGTCCTCTTTGAAGGAAGAGCGGGGTAAATCTCTGGTTTCGCCCACACACACTTGCGGCTTCAGCGTCGGTAAAGTTTGCGGCACCTTTTCATAGCCGTATATCCTGGCTATCTCTTCAATTAAGTCTACATCCTGAGTTACGTCAGAGCGATGCGCAGGGATTTCAACCGCAAAATGATTTTTTGTTTTGATTTTTGCCCCGTTAGAAATCTTGAGTTTCTTTCTTGAAGATTTGGTATTTCTAACGGGGTTTGTTTTAAATTCCAGGCTATTTAAAATTTTCTTTATCTTAGGTGCCGGGATATTTATGCCTAAGGTTTTATTTACTGCGGATAATTCTAAGGTGATGCTTTTCCTCTTCCTCTTCGTCTTGGTTAATTCCGACCTTTTCGCTAAAACACAACTCCCTCCTGCCAACTCCTGAATAAACTGCGCTGCCCGCCAGGAGACATTGTCTACTATCTCTAGATTTACGCCTCTTTCAAACCTATAAGAAGATTCACTCTGTATCCCAAGGCTCCGTCTACCACGACGCACAATGATAGGATTAAACGCCGCTGCCTCTAAAAGGATATTTTTTGTCGTTTCAGTAACCTCTGTATCTTTGCTGCCCATTACACCGGCTACAGCCACAGGCCTGTTCGTAAGTTCTTTAGTTCGTAAGTTCTTTAGTTCGCTAACTTCGGATGCAATAACTAATATTTCTTCATTCAAAACTCTTTTTATTCCATCTATTGTTGTTATCTCTTCCCCTTTTTTTGCCCTTCGAATAATTATTCGTAACGAGAGAACTTGAGAACTTGAGAACTTGAGAACAAGTTTATCTAAATCAAAGGCATGCAGCGGTTCGCCTTGCTCAAATAAAATGTAGTTGGTGATATCTACGACATTATTCACGCTGCGGCAGCCTAAAAGTTCTAATCTATTCTTCAACCAAGCAGGCGAAGGCCTGACTTTTACATCCTTAATTATCTTGGCAGTGTATAAAGGACAGTCCTTCTTGTCTTCTATTCTAATCAAAAGCGGATACGAATTTTTAGCGTTTAGCGGATAGTGTTTAGCGTCTACTTTTTTACTATACGCTCTACGCTCTAGGCTATACGCTCGAAGTTTTGTATTCGTAATCGCGGCTAGTTCCCGCGCAATTCCCATCGCGCTTAACCAATCCGGCCGATTAGAAGTAACCTCGATTTCAAAAACAAAATCTTGGCCTTTTTCTTCTAAAGAAGCCACCTCTAAGCCTGCCATAGTAAGTTTTTCCGCGAGAGCCTTAGGCGAAATTTTAATCTCAACAAAATCCTTTAACCAATTATAGGTTACCTTCATATATATCAGTTCGCTTATTCTATGGTTCTACAGTTCGCAAGTTAACTTTAGAACTTGCGAACCAAAGAACTTTAGAACTAAAATTGCCTCAGGAACCTTAAATCATTTTCAAAAAATAATCTGATATCATCGATACCGTATTTAAGCATAGCTATTCTTTCAATCCCTAAGCCAAAGGCAAAACCCGTATATTTTTTGGGGCCATAACCCACATGCTTAAATACATTGGGATGAATCATGCCTGACCCAAGGATCTCCAGCCACCCTTTTCTGCCACATACTGAACAACCTTTGCCTTTACAGATAATACAGGAAATATCCACTTCTGCAGATGGCTCAGTAAAAGGAAAGAAGTGCGGCCTAAAACGCATCCTGATATCTTTCCCAAAAACAGCTTTGGCAAAGACCGCAAGCACACCTTTTAAATCCGAAAAACGTATATTTTCATCCACCATAAAGCCTTCGATTTGATGAAACATAAAAGAGTGGCTGGCGTCAGCAGCATCGGGCCGGTAAACCCGGCCCGGAACCACTACTGCTAATGGAGGTTTGCGCGATTTCATTACCCGAATCTGCACCGGTGAAGTATGGCTGCGTAACAATAGGTGTTGGGTATTGGACCTATCACCTAACTTTAGATAAAACGTATCGAACACATCTCTGGAAGGGTGCTCTAAAGGAATATTTAAACCCGTAAAATTATTGTATTCTGTCTCAATCTCCGGCCCCTCTACCACCGAAAATCCCATCCGGTTGAATATAGTGCAAATTTCATCAATGACCTGAGTTATGGGATGCAGATGGCCTAAATCTTGCGCAATGCCCGGCATACTGATATCATATAGGCCAACTTGAGGTTGAGTCGGCACTGTGGCGATAAATTTTTGTTTTTCCTCAACGAGAGAAAGTATCTTATTTTTTAAGGCGTTGACTTGTTGGCCAAATGCTGCGCGCTCTCCTTGGGGGAAGCTGGGGATTCTGCTCGTTAACTGGGCAATAATACCTTTTCGCCCAAGAAACCTTACCCGAAAATCTTCGAGTTTCTCGGCTGAATTTATATTCTCTATTTCAGAATCTACTTGAGTTTTAATCGTCTCAATATCCATACCAGGCACAATACTCCTAATAAAACCAAACCTAAGTTTCTCTTGCTCGTATTTAATCTTTCCAGAATCTGTCTTCCTTGCCTTATCTTACGTATAGTTTGAGCGTGTATATCTAAATCCCCGCCGTGCTCTAAGCAAGCGCGTTGAAAAACACCGGTGACCTCCACCCAGTCTCCCTTGAATTTATAACTACCCGTATAGAGGATATCCGCGGGTAAATTTTTATCCAGCCAGATGCCAATTGCATTTTGGCCATCATTAACATTTATCCAGGCAAATTCACCGCGCACCATAATATCACCGATAACCTCGCCTTCATAAGTTACTACTTTGCTATCATAAAGCTTGGCATTATTGATTAATTCAATGCTGGAAATGGACTGGGCATAGCCTGAAGTAACCAGTAACCAGTAACCAGTAACCAGAATAATAATCTGTGCAATCAGTTTTTTTAATCTGTGTAATCTGCGATTTATCATCTTTTACCTTTGATGGCTGCAACAAAGAATCCGATCAAGGTAAACACCGACATAAACTCTAATCTTCCTGCCCACATCTGAAATATATAAGTGAGTTTTAAAGTTGCGGGCATATTCGGGCTGGTTATTCCGCAAGATAGCCCGACATTAGCCGCGGCAGAAGTAGACTCGAATAAAGAGTTTAAAAATGGATACCCAAATAGCATGCCTATAATTGCGCCTAAGCCATATAATACTAAATACGCCAAGGTAATTAAAAGCGCGGACCTTGCCTGCTTATCTTCCAAAAACATCTCTTTAATGTGATGGAATTTCTGCACCACGATTGCCCTCTCCGGCAGGATAATCCTCTTGATGTCCTGCGCCAAGGCCTTAAAAATAATCCCGATGCGCAGCATTTTTATGCCGCCGGTGGTTGAACAAGTGGCGCCGCCTAAAGCCATAGCGCAAATTACCCCCACCAATGCCAGATTACCCCATTCGTTAATAAACTGTTTGGCATATATTGTCGCATAACCTGTGCCGGTATGGCCTGATATAAGATGATAGAAGCCCTTGCGGAATAAAACGATTGCTTTAGGATACGCTCCTAACCGGCTTAACCCTATCGCGGTAATAAAAAAAGTAAGCATTATGGTGATAAAAAGCGTTTTGGTCTCAATGTTCTTTAATATCTCCCTGCGATTGCCCGTCCAAAGATGATAGTGCAATTTGAAGTTTATCGCCCCCAAAATCATTATCGCAATTGTCACTACTTCATACGGCAGGCTATGGTAATAAAGTATGTTCTGTGATTGCGGAGCAAACCCGCCTGTATCAAAGGCAGCCATAAAAACACAGGCGCCGTGAAAAAAAGCATTCACCGGTTTCATCCCGTTTAATATTCCAACCGAGGCCAAGGCTGATGTACCCAAAATTAGATAAACCATACTCACCAGCCAGATGAACCGGGAGGTGTTTATAACGTTAGGCAGCACTCTTTCATCGCGCGCTTCTCCCACATACATTCTAAACGCGCCGGAAAGCCCCTTGACAAAAAACGAAAGGGCAATAATCACTATCCCCTGGCCGCCGATAAACATAATCAAATGCCGCCACATATTATGCGCATAAGAAATGTGGTCAAGGTTTTGTGCCAGGGTCAAACCGGTAGTAGCAAATCCTGACATCGCATCAAAACAGGCATCCAGATATGATTTCCAATGCCCACTTAAGTATAACGGTATTGCTCCTAATATCGTTGCTGCCAACCAGGAAAGACTAACCACAATCATCCCTTGCATCCAACTCAAGTCTTTTTCAGTAAAACACAATTTGGTTAAGATTAAACCGAATATCAGGGTTATCTCTATGCCAATCAGGAAATCTAATACAGGGTTTATCTCGCCGAATGCTAACCCGATAATTATAGGGATGAGCATAGTCAAGCCCAAACCCAAAATAATCTTACCTAAATAATAACCGATGATTTTAATATCTTCCAGGCGGGGTTTTAGGACCATATTTTAAGAACTAACGCTAAGCAGATTAAAAATGCTACCAGTATTATACATAAGGCATATAAAAGCTCGGTGGTGATACCTAAAGTAGCGTTCAATAGGGATCTGATTTTCATTTTTAATGAGCCCACAACTTACGGAATGTTAGTGAACGTAAGTTGTTTGGGCGAAT
>DCOU01000123.1:20335-21872 GCA_002322525.1 Candidatus Omnitrophica bacterium UBA1562
TTTTGCTGTCGGGATAGTTCGGACTGATAAGTTATGTCGCTTACATCAATTTTAATAATATAGGTCTCCATAACTTATGTCCTCACTTAGATTTTACCTACCAGTAAATTTAATAGCTGGGGTTCATTGCCTACTACTGTCAGGGCTATAATATCATCCCCGGGCTGAAGAATAGTGTTGCCTTTAGGGACAATCACTTCTTCTCCCCGGACAATAGAAACTAACACCGAATCCGCTGGCAACCGGATATCCTGAACCTGCCTGTTTATTACCGGTGAGTCGTCCGGCAAATCCAGGCGCACAATGGCAAGTTTCCCGCGTTTAAAACTCATCAGGTTTACAAAATCCGAAAAGGAAACTTCTTCTTCGATAATTTTCGCAATAATCTTAGTGGAGTCAACCGGCACATCCACGCCTAGCTCAGTAAAGGTGTGTTCGCTATCAGGATTATTCACCCTGCCTACCGCACGTCTGACTTTAAATATCTCCTTGGCTAACTGACAGATAATCAGGTTGTCTTCGTCGTCTCCAGTAACCGCTGCTACCACATCCGCTCTGGCTATGCCTGCTTCTTTCAAAATATTAGGATCGCAACCATCGCCATTGATGACCAATGCCTCTAATTCCTTGGCTGTTTCTTCGCATAGTTGCTTATCTTTATCTACGATACTTACGGTGTGTTTGTTTAAGCAAAGCCTCTTGGCTAAAAAATAGCCTACCTTACCTGCACCCACAATTACAATGTACATTTTCCTCGCTCCGCTCGGAGTGTAAAGTTTATAAGTGTAAAGTGTTTAAGTTTTCTTCTTACACACTTACACACTTAAAAACTTACACACTATCATAAGTTAAATTTTTCCTTTATCTTTTTCAGGCTGGTCACCTTTACTGCCGCCATTAATACGTCTTTTTCTTTTAAGGTGGCCGAGGGTCCGGGTATAATCACGTCCTGCAGCCTTCTTATGGCTACCACCAAAAATTCTCCGGGCATATTTATATCCTGAATGGTTTTGCCTACTAAATTATTTTTAACTTCTATCTCAATAACCCCCAGTTCCTTGGTTTCAATTAAGTAACTAGAAAAACGGCTCTCAATAATTTTATCGCGGAGCATCGCGGCAAAAAGCATTGTTCCGCTAATAATATCCAATCCCAATGCTTTATATATGTGCGCGCGCTGCGGGTCATACACGCGGGCAATGACTTTAGGAACCTTAAAGATTTTTTTCGCTGCCTGCGCAGAAACCAAATTAGTGTTATCGCCATCGGTAACAGCACAGAAAGCATCCGCCTTCTCAATGCCTGCCTGTTTTAATAAACTCAAAGAAAAACCATTACCCAGCAAGGTTAAACCATTGAATGTGCCGCCCAGACGATCAAAAGCAACTGGGTTATTGTCAATAACCACTACGTTATGGCCTTCGGCAGATAAAAGCTTGGCTAATTCCGAACCCACTCTTCCGCAACCCACAATTATGACGTACATTTTCCCTCACTTTGTTCGGGAGTTTACAGCACTACTATGTTAATTTTTGAC
>DCOU01000065.1 GCA_002322525.1 Candidatus Omnitrophica bacterium UBA1562
CACAGGACTTAAGACAGGAGGCGGAGCAAATACAGAAAGGCTTATGAAGTATGGCTCTGTAATGAGAGTCATGGCTGAGGCAGTAAAAGATGCGCAGGCCGCTACGGCAGAGATGGCTCCTGATGCCCGAGCAGAAATGCTGGAATCAGAAAAAATTGCAGGGAATCTTATAGACAGGCTGGTGATTACGGAGGTTACAGGATGGGAAGAAGCTACGAACGCAGGTATCCCGACTGTAAAGGTAAGGATATCTTTCGGCATAGAAGGCAGCGAAAGGTTTAAAAAATTATTTGTATACGAAGGCTCTACCCCGCTGGGAACTTCAGCAGGGACAGGAGAAGCAATACATCTGGTAGACTCTGTTATTTATGAAAGCCAGATTCCAGATGCGAAATACAATGATTTATTTTCACTGAAGTCAGACGGGTCTTACCGTTTCAAGAAAGGCGTTACACGTGACCAGATTGATGCGTTTAGAGACCCGGCCTTGACAGAGCTTTTCAGGAGATCTCAGCGTTATGACGGTAAAGGATGCTTAAACGCAGTGGACCATGTAAATAGCACACTCTCAAAAGATTTTATAGGTTTAAAATTAAAGGATCTTGGGGATTTGACGGACATAGATAGAAAACTTCTTGGTTTGGAGATGCAGCTTGCTCAGGAACGAGGCCAGTTGAAAGAAGGCGCGTCTTTGGATGAAAAAATTACAATCATGCAGAGAAAAGGCAATATAGGCATGAACGCTATTCTTTCGCAGTCATTGGCAGCTGCAAGGCTATTGGCAGCTTTGCAAGGGAAAGAGCTTTATCAGGTTTTAAGAGAAAAACTTACGGAGACTATGGCAAAGACAATAGCAGTGAATGGCGGCCTTGATATCCTGCCGGAAGAGATAAAGAAAAAGGTTTCCATTGCCCAGGGGCAGGAACTCTGGGAGGCGCTAAACGAACACCTGGATTTCTTTGAATTAAAGCGCGGCCTTCAGATCGTAAACGACAATAAGTCAAAAGACGTAAAACTTTACGAGCTCTTAAGGGACGAGCTGCCTGTATATGGGGACAAGGCGATTTATAGAAAGAGCCTTGCGTCCAACGAGGGGCTTGGAAATATCGCGGCTAATTACGCAGAAGATGTTATAACCGCAAATAATATCTATAAACAGGGGCTTTATAATAAGTATCTTCTGGAAAAAGAAGCTGAAAAAAAGGCAAAAGAGGAAGGCCGCGAACCAGTTAAAAAATTATTGACAATCGGAAAAATCGGAGAGAAAAAGGATTTTATCCCATCTGCCTTGCTTTCCGCTAAAGATCGGGAAGATTTTTTAGGAGCTGTGGATTATAATCAACTAGCAGGCAATCCGGAGTATCTTAAAGCTGCCAAGACCGTTCATTTTATAGCTAATCCTATGGATGGAGGTATTGGCGCTAATGTGAATAGGACAGAATATTTAAGAGAGATATGGCAGGAAATTGGAAGAACCGGGGAAGTAAAGATGGGAGCCAAAGGCACTGATTTATATTTTAATGTAGTACTGACTCATTACGATGAAAATGGAAAAGCTATTGATGAGCCAGTTAAAGTCAGCGTTATGGAATTAAAATACCTGCATCTTATCCACACTGCTCCTCAGTATGCTAAAGTAACTATACAGGAATTGGTTAATGATGAAAGCCAGGAATCAGTGCATGATTTCCTTAATACAATATATGTGTTTGATCGCATTGATAAAAGACCAGGCGCACCCAAGCGCACCTATGCCCAGGTTATAAAAGATAGCGTCAATATAAGTATCGGTAAAGACATTGTTCAGGCGTCTCTGCCAACTATAGATTTAAATACCGGAGAATTTGTGAAAGAAAAGCCGGTTGAGCCTGGTGGGCATGGCCACTTAGGCACAATTAGCCTGCTTGAAGCTGAAAGAACTGAGGCTCAAAAAGACGATGCCTCTATACTTATCCATGGTATCTACAATGGCGATGGCACTAATAACTACCCTGATCCCTATATTGTTGGCTGGATGGCTAAAGAAAGTGTGCCTATTGTAATGATCTCTACAACAAAAACAGCCATAGATAAAAAAGGCGGGATAATAGGTATTGAATATCTGGAAAATGGTAAATATCGTATTCAAATGTGCGAGGAAGCCCAGGCAAAGGAAGCCGACAAAACACATCCTGGAAACCTTAAGTCATTTTATGAGATGGGATTGACAGAAGGAAAGAGTGGACAGCAGTATTTCAATACTAATATCGCTTTGATTAACTCCTCTGTTTTAGGGCCATTCTTAAAAGCTTTAAAGGCACTGATAGGCGAAGAAAAATTTTCAGAGATTATCACCCCGGATTTAATGGATAGATATCTTAAAGACGAAACAGGTAAAGACAGGTTTAGAAAGCTTGAAGGCGCTTTAGGAAGCGCATTATTAAACTTAGATGCCTTTGTTCGCAATCCCGATGATAAGTATGTAGAAGGCGTTAGAGGTTTGATGGAACAACATAAAATACAAAAACTTCTCGGTATTGTAAATATTGATGCAAAACAAAGGGATAATTTCTTTACGCCTATCAAGGTTCCGTTTGATCATTGGTTACAAGCTTATAGCGATCACTTTAAAGTAGTGAAACTAGATACCGGTGAATTGCGCTTAATTAATCTCCTGCCAGGCCATTTGCCAGGAGTGGATGAAGCATTTGCCAGGGATAATGAATACTATAAAGATGTTCAGCATTGTATCTATGCTTTTGGAGAGGATAAAAAGGTCGCCTCCGGAAAAGATGAAAAGGCCGCTTCGGTCATTAAGTTAGATTATTTAAGCATTAATAAGACAGGGAAGGTGCATCTTAAAGGCGCTGTATTAATAGGCAAGGTGGAGATAATCAGTAATAGAGAGGATATCGTAGATCTTAATTCTACCGAGAAGGTTAGCGATAAAGTGGACAGTTATAGAGACCAACTAAAAGCAATTGACCCATCTTTAGTACAGAACGACAGGCTTCATTTTGAGAATGTAAAAATAATAATAGGCCAAGACGGTAAAATACAGGTTAATACTACCCTGGCGTCTAATGCAGGACTTCA
>DCOU01000092.1:0-8411 GCA_002322525.1 Candidatus Omnitrophica bacterium UBA1562
GGCCGTGGTTTGGCTTCCTCTAGCCAAAGCCACCGGCCGCCCAGGAGAAAGAATGTTACGGTGATTGAAGGGGCATTAAATTTAATTAATGAGGATTATCTTAAAAGGCAGGGAGAAAATCTTAAAGAGCGCGGCATTAAAACTAATAAAGAGTTAGTGTTGGGATTGTTGGTGGGCGGCGACACTAAAAATTTTCATTTAACCAAAGATTTAATGCAAGAAACAGCCAGAGAGATTAAAATGTGCATAGAAAAGCTCGACGCTGAATTATTGATTACTACTTCTCGAAGAACATCCAGTGTAATTGAACGCTTATTGGAAGGAGAGTTTCTTAATTATCACCAATGCAAACTTTTGGTTATTGCTAATGAAAAGAATATTCCTGAAGCGGTAGGCGGGATACTGGCTTCAAGCCGGATCATCATTACCTCTCCGGAAAGTATATCCATGATTTCTGAGGCAGTAAATAGCAAGAAATACGCATTGGTTTTTAATTCACCAAATCTAAGTAAGAAACACCGCCGGTTCCTTAATTATTTTGCTAAAAATAAATATATCTATTTAGTTGATGCTGATAATTTAGCCAAAACTATCGAGGAGATCTGGTTAAATAGGCCCGAGATTCATACTTTAAAAGATAATCTTTTAGTGGCTGAGGCGATAAAGAAAATACTATGAACCCCGCACCTTCTATAATATTCATTGAATTTAGGAAGCAACTTTTAAAATATCATTAAGATGCAAAAGAGAAAATTTAAAAATAGCTTAAATAAAACCAGAGTTTCGAATAAAAAAGATAGGGCGTCACAAAAGTGCCGCCCTTGATTACACCGATTAAAAAAACGATTACACAGATTAAAAGCATCGTCGGTATTATCTGTGTAATCTACTTCTAAAATCTGTGTAATCATAGGCTGGCACGAGTTTCGTGACAGCCTAAATAAAAAAGAAGGTGCGGGGTGAATATACTTCAGGTATTACCCGAACTTAATGTAGGCGGAGTTGAGACAGGCACGCTTGACCTGGCCAAGTATTTAGTTAAACATGGCTATAAGGTAGTGGTGGTTTCAGGTGGCGGAGAACTGGTTAGAGAGTTAGAATCATTCGGCGCTATTCATTATCAATTGCCCGTGCATAAAAAATCCGTATTTACGATGTTGAGAATGATTCCCAAATTAGTTGAAATTATTAAGAAAGAACAAATTGATATTGTCCATGCGCGTTCCCGCGTTCCTGCCTGGATTGCGTATTTTGCCAGTCTGAAAACCAAGAAGGTATTTATCACCACCTGCCACGGTTATTATAAAAAACACCCCTTTAGTTACGTCATGGGCTGGGGAAGGCGGGTGATTGTTTTAAGCAATGTTATTGCCCGGCATATGCTCGATGATTTCGGAGTTCTCCATGAGCGTTTAAGATTAATACCGCGCAGCGTGGATTTAGAGAAGTTTAAATTCGTGAGTCCGGATAAGAAAAGAAAGGATGAATTTAATGTAGGAATAATAGGCAGGCTCACTCCTATAAAGGGCCACTTGCATTTTGTGAAGGCTATGGCTTATGTTGCCAGGAGCGTTCCGCGCCTTAAAATATGGATAATAGGCGATGCGCCTGCCTCTAAAGAGGCCTATAAAGAACAGGTTCAGGTTTTAGTAAAAAGACTGGGGCTATGGCAGTACACCCAATTTTTAGGCAACCAAAGAGATATCCCGGCGATCTTGGCGAACCTGGACCTTTTAGTGCTTGCTACCACCACGCATGAGGCATTCGGGAGAGTGATTATAGAAGCACAGGCCTGTGGAGTCCCCGTCGTAGCTAGCCGCGTTGGGGGTGTAATCGATATTATTGAGGACCGGAAAACAGGATTGCTCGTTCCACCCGCTGACCCTGCAAGTATTGCTCAAGGCGCAATAAAGATATTTAGGGATATAGAGCTAAGCCGCACTTTAGCAGGAAATGCGTATAAAAAAGTAAAGGAAAAATATAATATAGAACTTATGGCAGAGAAGACAATCGATGTTTATAAAGACGCGCTTAGTAATTTCAAAATCTTGCTCATTAAGTTTAGCTCTCTGGGCGATATTATTCTTTCTACCGCTAGCCTAAGGGCGATAAGACAGAAATTCTTACATAATTATAAAATTACTTTTCTGGTAGGAGAGGAATCAAAGGACCTGCTCTTTAACTGTCCCTATATAGATGAGCTGTTGGTTTGCGATTTTAAAAACAGATATAAAGGAACGGCAGGACTTCTAAAATTAGCCACCATCTTAAGGAAGAAAAATTTTGATATTGTAATCGATTTACAGAATAACCGCAAGAGCCATATTTTGTCTTTTCTTACTTTGGCTTTAAACCGTTATGGTTACGACAATAAAAAGTTCGGTTTCCTGCTAAATCAGCGCATAAAAGATGAGAGGCCGCTAATGGACCCCGTAACTCACCAATTTAGAATATTAAAGATGTTAGATATAGACTTAGAAAATCCTAAACTCGAACTTTGGCCTACGCAAGAAGACCAGAGTTATATAGATGAATTCTTGAAGTCTGAATGGTTAAGCGCTCATCAGATGCTCATCGGAATAAATATAAGCGCCAGTTCCAGATGGTTGAGTAAAAACTGGCCATTGCATCATATTGTGAAGCTCTGCGAGGAATTATCCCGCAGGGATATGCGAGTTGCGATTACCGGCACAGAAAAAGATTTAACCGAAGCGCATATATTAATAAATAAGCTAAAAGATATAAAGATAATCAATGCCTGCGGCAAGACCACCATTAATCAGCTTGCCTGTTTAATCAAAAAATGCGATATATTTATTTCATCTGATTCCGCACCCCTGCATGTGGCGGCGAGTGAGGGCGTGCCTTTTGTTGCCCTTTTTGGCGCTACCGATCCTCGGCGTCATCTCCCACCGGTAAAAGAGTGTGTGGCGATTAAAAAAGATTTAGCTTGTAGCCCCTGTTACAAATCAAAGTGTAAAACCGGAAAGTGCATGGAGTTAATAAAGCCGGAAGAAGTATTAGAGGCGATAGATAGTCTATTGAAATAGCAAATATTTAGTTCATAGTCCATAGTTGATAGTTCATAGATTTACGAGAACCATCAACTATGAACCACGAACAATGAACTAATATGAATATCCTTTATCTTACCAATCATCTTAATATAGGCGGTATCAGTAGTTATGTTTTAACTTTAGCCAGCGGTATCAAAAAACGCGGCCATAATGTTTATATTGCCTCCAGTGGGGGTCAACTTCTCCCTAAATTTATTGCGCAAGGCTTGGTTTATGTACCTATACCGATAAAAACAAAATCAGAAATAAGTTATAAACTCTTAATCAGCAAATTTAAGTTATTGAAATATATAAAAGAGAGAAATATTGAAATTATTCACGCTAATACCCGCGTCACACAGGTATTAAGTTTTCTTATCCAACGCACTTTAGACAGACCCTATGTTTCTACCTGCCACGGCTTCTTTAAAAAGAGATTCTTTCGCCAGATTTTTCCTTGCTGGGGCAATAAAGTTATTGCCATAAGCGAATCCGTAAAAGAACATTTAATAAAAGATTTTAAGGTTAAGCAGGAAGATATAAGAGTTATACATAATGGAATTGATGCAAATAGATTTAGAGTACAGAGTGCAGAGTACAGAGTACAGAGAAAAAAAGATTTAGGTTTGCGTGACGGGCCGGTGGTAGGGATTGTAGCACGGCTTTCCGAAGAAAAAGGCCACGTCTATCTTATTAAAGCAATGCAAGAAATTATTACTAAGATCCCCCAGGCACAATTACTTATCGTCGGTGAAGGCAGGATGAGAGAGGGGTTGGTAAATTTAACTAAGAAGATAGGTTTAGAAAAGAGCGTGTTTTTTCTTCCTTCAGTTATAGATACGCAAGGAGTATTATCCGGCATGGATTTATTTGTCCTACCTTCTTTAAAAGAAGGCTTGGGCCTTGCTTTAATGGAGGCAATGGCTTGCGGCCTTGCTGTTGTCGGTTCGGATGTAGGCGGCATAAGAAGTTTAATTCAAGATAAATATAACGGTTTGTTAGTCAAGCCAGCTGATAGCCGGGGATTATCTTATGCAATATTAGAATTACTGCAAAACCCTGATAAGGCAAAATCATTAAGCAGCAATGCCAGAATTTTTATAAACCAAAATTTCTCACAAGAGAAGATGGTTTTAGAAACCGAGAAAGTATACTTAGAATGTCTACCCCGTTAGAAACTAAAGGTAGACCCCCCAGAAACAAGATGTTTCTAACGGGGTCTAAGCGCAAAGTCTTAATTACTCTTATTGGTGTAATTATTCTTTTATCAGGTTTCTTGGTAAGTTTTATCCAAAGAAAGTATGTTGTGCCTATAATTATGTATCATTCGGTTAATCCTGGGGCTTTGCCGGAAAACAGGCTTGCAGTATCACCGGCAACCTTTGAACGTCAAATGCATTTTCTAAAATCCCGTAATTATAATGTCCTTCCTTTGGAGTCGGTTGCTGTTTTAATCAGGGAAAGAAAGAAGATTCCTCCCAGGACCGTTGTCATAACCTTTGATGACGGATATAAAGATAATTATATTTATGCCTTCCCCATATTAAAAAAATATAATCTGCCTGCCACCATATTCATTATTACTGATGAAGTAGGTAGGGCTGATAGGCTAAGCTGGGATGAGATTAAGACAATGCAGGATTCGGGTATTGTTACTTTTGGCAGCCATGCTCTTGGGCCAGAACCTTTAATAAATATCAAATCCGAGCAGGAATTAAAAAAACAGATATTCGATTCTAAGAAAATATTAGAAGAAAAATTAGGCCGTCGGATTAACGCGTTTAGTTATCCGGAAGGCAGATTTAATAACAGGATAAAGCAATTAGTTATTGAGGCAGGATATAAATTAGCCGTAGCCACAAACCCCGGCAAAAAATCTGCCAATGACGATACATTTGCCTTGAAGAGATTAAGGATCTCTGCAAATACTAATAACTTGTTTGTTTTCTGGATAGAGACCAGTGGCTATTATAATTTTATTAGAGAACATCGGCATAAATGAGGTCTCTGAAAAATTCCCCAAAACTATATCAGAGACCTCTGATTACACAGATTAAATTAGATTACACAGATTTTTCGATAACTCTAATCTGTGCAATCTATGCTTTTTAATCTGTGTAATCATAAAAAATTCTTTAGAGTAAGCTAAATAATAATGAAAGATACTATTAAAAGCAAAAAGATTTTGATTTTTAATGTTAATTGGCTCGGGGATGTGCTGTTTTCCACAGCTACCTTAAGAAACATCCGGCGTAATTACCCGGATAGTTTTATTGCCTGCATAATACCCAGCCGCTGTTATCCGATTTTAAAAGGCAATCCCCATCTGGATGAGCTCATCATCTTTGACGAAAAGGAGCGGCAAAGAAGTTCTCTGGCTAAATTGAGATTTGTGCAATTACTCAAAACCAAAAAATTTGACGTGGTATTCTTATTGCATCGTTCATTTACGCGGGCGCTTATCTGCCGATTGGCGGGCATTCCGCAGAGAATCGGTTATTATACTAAAAAGCGCGGTTTTCTCCTGACAAAACGCATTGCGCCTGTTGGCCGAGATACTTTACACCGCATAGATTATTATCTGAATATTATTGAAAAGGCAGGGCTGAGAGTAAAAGATAGATACCTAGAGTTTTTTATCGATGATACAGACGTGAAATTCGTCGAGGACTTTTTAAATAAGAAATCCATAGGTAAACCCCGCCCCTGCGCGCAGGAGCGGGGTAAAGACGACTTTTTAGTTGCCATAAACCCGGGTGGTAACTGGTTGCCCAAACGCTGGCCGCAAGCACATTGGGCTATATTAGCGGATAAATTAATCACTGAATTTGGCGCCAAGGTTATTATTACAGGAAGTTATACTGATATATCCACTGCCCAAAAGATAAAAGACCTCATGAAAGAGAAACCTATCATCGCCAGTGGGGTATTTAATCTTAAGCAATTAGGCGCTTTATGCAAGAGGTTAGATTTATTCATTACCGCAGATACCGGGCCTTTACATATTGCAAATGCTTTAGGCGCAAAAAGGATCATTGCTTTATTTGGTCCCACTTCACCCGAAATAACCGGGCCTTATCCTTTAAAGAACATAGCTATTCTATCTAAAGATGTAGGCTGCAAGATCCCCTGTTATGTGGCCAATTGTAAAGATAATCGTTGTATGAAGGCAATTACCGTGGATGACGTGATTAAAGAAATTAAAAATGGCTAATATCAATAAGATTTTATTCATCACTCTAAGCAATATCGGCGATGTAATTTTGACGCTGCCGGTCTTGGATGCCTTAAGAGACAATTTTCCCCAGGCTAAAATTACAGTCATGGTTGGTCCCCGTCCGAAAGAGATATTTCATGGTAATCCGCATATAGATAGGCTTATTATCTACGATAAGCATTTCAGATTAAAAGAGAAGATAAAATTATTTAGCGAACTTAAGAAGGAATACTTTGATATGGTTGTGGATTTGCGTAACAGTTTTCTGGGTGCCCTTCTTCCTGCCAAATATAAGACATCGCCTTTCTTAATCGTTCCTAAACAGATAAAGCATATGAAGGATAGGCACCTGTATAGGTTACCAGAGGTTACCAGAGGTTACCAGAGATTACCAGAGGTTGCGAGTAAAAGGTCTTTATGGATTAGCCAGCAAGATGAAGAATGTATTAAAAAAATATTGAGAGAAAATAATATAAAAGAGGAAGACAAGATAATTATTGTTTCTCCCGGAGCAAGAAGTCATATAAAAAGATGGGCTCAGGATAAATTTGTAGAATTAATTTCCTCTTTGGTAAAAGAATTTGGGATGAACCCCGCTCCTGCGTGCAGGAGCGGGGTGAAGGTAGTTTTGGTAGGAGATAAGGGTGATGTTCCTATTACTAAATATATAGTCCAACATTCTTCCTATCCTATTGTAGATTTAAGCGCAAAAACAAACATTGTGCAACTCGCCTGTTTATTAAAAAAATCCAAACTCGTTATTACTAATGACAGTGCCACGCTTCACCTCGCCAGTTACCTAAGTATACCTATTGCGGCAATTTTCGGGCCTACTAATGAAATAAAGTATGGCCCTTGGTCTGGAATATATTCTATAGTTAAAAAAGATATTTTTTGCCGGCCTTGCGAAAAGGCACAATGTAAGTTTGGCACATTGAAATGCATGCAACTCATAAAAACAGAAGATGTGTTAAAACAAGTGAAAAATATATTGGAGTACAGAATACAGAGTGCAGAGTATAGAGTGCAGGATAATTATAAACGCATACTTATTGTGCGCACGGATAGGATCGGAGATGTGCTTTTATCTACACCGGTAATTAAGGTATTAAGAGATTATTATCCCAATGCATATATTGCAATGATGGTAGGCCCTTATGCTAAAGATATTGTGGATGGCAATCCCTATTTGGATGAGGTGATTATTTACGATAAAGACGGTAAGCATAAAAGTTGGCGAAGGTCCATAAAATTTGCCCAAAACTTAAAGAAAAAAAGATTTGATCTCGCCATTATTCTTCATCCCACTAATCGTGTGCATATGGTGACTTTTTTTGCCGGCATACGCCGCAGGATTGGTTACGGCCGAAACTTTAGATTTTTACTTACAGATAGAATAAAACACACCAAACAATTAGGCCAAAAGCACGAATTAGAATACGCCTTGGATTTAGTCAGGTACTTAGGCATTGAGCCAAAAGACAAAACCCTGTTTATGGCTATAAAGCCGGAATCAGAAGCGTGGGTAGAAGAGTTGTTTAAGCAGCAAGGAATAAAAAAGACCGATAGATTACTAGCCATTCATCCGGCCGCAAGTTGTCCTTCCAAGATTTGGCCGAATGAAAGGTTCGCTGACGTAGCTACTAGATTAATCGAAAGATATGGATTCAGGGTTTTGGTGATTGCCGGGCCAAAGGACCTGGCATTGGCCGGGAGTGTAATTAAACATATGCATCATCCCGTGATTAATCTAGCAGGGAGAATCTCAGTCAGCCAATTAGCCAGCGTCCTAAAGAGGTGCAATTTGTTTATCTCTAATGATTCCGGCCCGGTGCATATTGCCGCTGCGCTAGGGACCCCGGTAATTTCTATCTTCGGGAGGAATCAAAAGGGCTTAAGCCCTACGCGTTGGGGTCCCACCGGTAAAAAAGATAAGATTCTGCATAAAGAAGTCGGTTGTATAGAATGCCTGGCGCACAACTGTACCAAAGAATTCGCGTGTCTTAAGGCAATAACCGTTGATGATGTTATAAAGGCAGCAGATTCGATTTTGAAAAGTTAAGAGTTTTGCTGCGAGAACAAGCCAAGACACGTAACAATTTTCAGAGGCCTTAAATACGAAAGCGTACAATTATCTT
>DCOU01000092.1:8476-25028 GCA_002322525.1 Candidatus Omnitrophica bacterium UBA1562
CGTACAATTATCTTGACACTACTTGCCTGTAAATATAGTTGATTTAATTGGAATTTATGCTAAAATTATAGATTCGTATGATAAATATAAATAAAATAAAGACATATTCCATAAAGAATAGGCCCAGCAAAATCAAACTTGCATATTTTGCAAAGGCACCTTTGCGCAAGAAGAGTTTCTTGGGTTTCTATGATTCTTTGCCTAATATATTAAAAGCAAACCAGATACGCGCTGTAGTTAATGCTGTGGTAGGAGCTTATAAGAAAAAGAAAGCAGTTATTTTTATGGCGGGTGCGCACGTGATAAAATGCGGACTCAATCCTGTAGTGATTGAGCTGATAAAGAAAAGAGTAATTACCTGTATTGCCTTAAATGGCGCAGGCATAATCCATGATTTTGAAATTGCTTTTGGCGGTGAGACTTCCGAAGATGTAGGAGAAGGTTTAAAAACCGGTGAGTTTGGAATGGTCCGGGAAACCGCGGATTTTATTAATAATGCTGTAAAGGAAGGGGTATCCGGCGGGTCAGGTTTTGGTTATGCTGTGGCAGAAAAAATAGCCGATTCTAAACTGCGCTATAAAAATTTGAGTATTCTTCATAATGCCTATAAAAATAAAATTCCTGTTTGTGTTTATGTAGCTATCGGTGCAGATATTATACACCAGCATCCCTCTTTTGACGCCAGCCTCGCCGGCGAAGGAAGCTTCAGGGATTTTCATTTACTCGTAGAAAATATTTGCGCACTTAATGACGGCGGGGTAGTTTTAAATTTCGGCTCCGCAGTAATATTGCCGGAAGTGTTTTTAAAGGCATTGAATTTAGCGAGAAATTTAGGCTATAAAGTAAAGAATTTCACTACCGCCAATTTCGATATGATTTATCATTACCGGCCTTTGCAAAATGTGGTATCCAGGCCTGTCCAGTCAGGCGGAAGCGGCTATTATATTATCGGCCATCATGAGATAATGCTCCCATTATTAGCACAGGCAATAATAGAGAAAATATGAACCCCGTTAGAAACTAATTTTTCTAATGGGGTTAAAAGGAGGTTTCTAACGGGGTGAAGAATCTCATAAAGATAATCAATAAATTTAATAGAGTCAGGATATTGGTATTGGGAGATGTAATCTTGGATGAATACATCTTGGGCAGCGTGGATAGAATTTCACCCGAAGCGCCGGTGCCGGTGGTTTGGGCAAATAAGCATACTTTTATTCCGGGGGGTGCTGCGAATGTAGCCAATAATATCCGTTCGTTAGACGGCGGTGTATGTTTAGTAGGCGTTATCGGCAGGGATAAGAATGCAAATATTTTATTATCAGAATTAAAGAAAAAAAGAATAACTACTGAGGGTATCTTCACTGATCCCCGAAGGCATACTACGGTCAAGATCCGTATTATTGCCGGGCATCAACAGGTAGTCAGGGTAGATTGGGAACATACGGATTCGTTATCGCAAAAGCTGAACCGGAGAATCATCAAATTCATAAAAACAAATATTGATGATTTTGATGCTATCATTATTGAGGATTATGGGAAAGGCGTGATAAATATGCAATTACTCCAGGACCTTATTGCCATTGCGCACTCTCATAAAAAAATAATCGCTGTCGACCCCAAGGAGGAACATTTTCAGTACTATCGGGGAGCTACTTCTATTACCCCTAACCGCAAAGAATTAGAAAACGCAATCAGAAATTTGCGGATTCAAGATACCACAAATAGATTTCGATTTAATACGGATAAATTATTTACGGATAAAGAAGTAGATTTAGCAGCGGGAGAGATTTTAAAATATTTGGATTTGCAGTCAATTCTGGTTACTTTAGGCGAGCAGGGTATGCGGTTATTCGAGAAAAACAGCCGCATTACGCATATACCGACGGTAGCCCAGGAAGTCTTTGATGTTTCAGGCGCAGGGGATACGGTGATAGCTACTTTTGCCTTGGCGCTTTCTTGCGGCGCTTCCAAACTGGAGGCAGCGCATATCGCTAACTTTGCTGCGGGTATTGTAGTGGGTAAATTAGGCGCAGCTGTAACAACCAGAAAAGAGTTATTAGAGAGGATGAGAAGTGTGTAAGTTTATAAGTGTGTAAGTTTATAAGTAAAGAACTTAAAAACTTTACACTTATACACTTTACCCCGTTAGAAATACTAACTCTAACGGAAAAGATATATTTCTAACGGGGTTTACACTCCGAGCGAAGCGAGGGAAGATGGACGTTATCGGAATAATTCCTGCAAGATATTCCTCAACCAGATTTCAAGGCAAGGTCTTAGCAGATATATTAGGTAAACCCATGATTCAGCATGTCTGGGAACGGGCAAAACAGGCCCTGCTTTTAGAGGATTTAATTATCGCCTGCGATGATGAAAGGGTAGCCAGGGTAGCGCAAGATTTCGGGGCGAAAGTCAGCATGACTGCCAAAGGCCATGTATCAGGCACGGATAGAATCATTGAGGTGGTCAACCCTATAGATGTAAGAATGGTAATCAATATTCAGGCAGATGAGCCGTTAATTCATCCCCGGATGATCGATGCTGTTGCGCAAGCGCTGCTTGATGATAATGCAGTCTCTATGGCTACGATTATGAAGCAGATAGATAATGTAAAGGACCTGAACGATCCTAACGTGGTTAAGGTTGTGATTGATAAGAATAATTTTGTTCTCTATTTTTCACGTTCGCCCATTCCTTGCCATGCTAAGGAATCAGAAATAAAGCTGCCAATTTATTTTAAACATATAGGCTTATACGGTTATACTAAGGATTTTCTTTTTATTTATAAGAATTTACCGGTTTCTTATTTGGAAAGAGTGGAACGCCTGGAGCAGCTCAGGGTCTTGGAAGAAGGTTTTCGCATAAAGGTTATTGAGACAAAATATGACACTATAGGCGTGGATACGCCTGAGGATTTAGAAAAGGTAAAGGAGTATTTAAATAAGTCTTCCGGTTAAGGTTACGGTAACGAAGCCCGTATCGTTTAAGGGTTAAGGCAACGTAAAAATAAAAACCGAAAGACGTAAGGCGAAATACGAAACGGACATCGTAACCCTAACCGAATAACGTAACCAATAAAGATGACGAGAGAGATTAAAATCGGCGATATTAAAGTGGGAGCAAACAATCCTTTAATTTTAATTGCCGGTCCGTGCGTGATTGAGTCAGAAAAGCATTGTTTAGATACAGCCAAAAAAATAAAAGATATTGCGCAAGAATCAGATATCCCTTTTATATTTAAATCCAGTTTTGATAAAGCGAATAGGTTATCCATAGATTCTTATCGCGGGCCGGGTTTTAAAAGGGGCCTTGAGATTCTTGCTAAAGTAAAACAAAAGCTCAAAGTTCCCGTATTAAGTGACATACATTGTCAGAGCGAAATTAAAGAAGCTGCAAAGATTCTGGATATAATTCAAATCCCTGCCTTTTTATGCCGTCAGACAGATATCGTGGTAAATGCAGCTAAGACGGGTAAAATAATAAATATTAAGAAAGGCCAATTCTTAGCGCCCTGGGATATTTTACCTATAATTAAAAAGATCGAATCTACGGGTAATAAATCTATTTTGATTACCGAGCGCGGCGCCTGTTTTGGTTATAATAACCTAGTTTCTGATTTTAGAAGTTTAGCTATTATGCGGCAATTCGGTTACCCGGTTATTTATGATGCCACGCATAGTGTTCAGCTGCCCGGCGGTAAGGGCGGCTGTTCCGGTGGACAGCGGGAGTTTGTTCCCGGCCTTTCCCGCGCTGCGGTTGCTTTTGGTTGCGATGGTTTGTTTTTAGAAGCGCATCCCGATCCCGATAATGCACCTTGCGACGGCCCGAATATGATTGACTTAAAAGAATTACAAAAAGTCCTGAAACAGATTAAAAGAATAGAGGCAGCGTTATGAACCCCGCCCTTCCTAAATCCCGCCCTTGCGTGCAAGAGCGGGATAAAGGGCTGGGGTATAGATAAGAAAGGAAGAGCGGGGTGAAGATAAATATCCTTAAGCGCGCCAGGGAAGTTTTAGATATTGAAGCAGAAGCGATTAGAACCCTGAAGCCTCGCCTGGGTAATAGTTTTAAAGAAGCTGTAGATTTGATATTAAAAACCAAGGGCAGGGTAGTGGTCAGCGGTATGGGTAAAACCGGTATCATTGCGCGAAAACTATCCGCCACTCTATCCTCTACCGGCACGCCCAGTTTATTTTTACATTTATCCGAGGCAGCGCACGGAGATTTAGGAAGAGTCACCAGCGATGATACGGTAATTATCATTTCTAATAGCGGCTCAACCGAAGAAATAAAACAGTTGTTGCCTTTCCTGAAAAAGATCGGGGCAAAAATTGTTGCCTTAACCGGCAAAGTCAAATCTATTTTGGCTAAATACAGCGATGTGGTCCTGGATGTTTCCGTAAGAAAAGAGGCCTGTCCCTTGGGATTGGTTCCTACTGCTTCCACGACCGCGACTTTAGCGATGGCAGATGCTTTGGCAGTCTGCCTTCTTGAGCTAAAGGGTTTTAAAGAGAAAGATTTTGCCTTTTATCATCCGGGCGGCATGTTGGGTAAACAACTGCTTTTGAAAGTAGAGGATATTATGCGCACAGGTAAAGCTAATCCTGTGGTTGGAGAAGAAAAAACCGTTTCCAGTGTTTTGCTTAAGATTACCCAGGCGCGTGCGGGCGCTGCTACCATTGTAGATAAAAAAGGTAAATTAGCGGGGATTTTTACTGACGGAGATTTACGCCGGCATTTGGGGACCGATAAAAATTTGCCTAAATTAAAAATTAAAGAAGTAATGACCAGAAATCCCTTAGCGATTACTGCGGGTAAATTAGCCGCTGAGGCTATGCACATCCTGCAGAAAAAAAAGATTGACGAGATGCCGGTGGTAGATAAGAATCGTCGCCCCATCGGACTTTTGGATGTGCAGGACCTTTTAAAAGCAGGTTTAGTATAAGTGAAAGATTTATATGGATATTAAAGAAGAATTAATAGAGAAAGCCAAAAAGATTAAAATATTGCTGCTTGATGTGGACGGTGTTTTAACGGACGGAAGGATCATTTATGATTCTTTAGGCCGTGATATGAAGTTTTTTGATGTGCATGACGGATTGGGTGTTTATGCCTTAAAGAAGGCAGGAATAAAAACCATACTGATTACTGCCAAAGGCTCCCGGGCAATAAAGCCGCGTGCCCGGGACATGCAGGTTGAGGCAGTCTTCGAAAATATCTCACCTAAGACATCTGTCTTAGAAAAAATCTTAAAGAAATACAAGGTTAATACTGAAGAGGTGTGTTTTGTGGCTGATGATTTAGTGGATTTATGTCTGATGAGGAGAGTAGGTTTTCCCATTGCAGTATTTAATGCCTGCCCTGAGATAAAGCAGGCGGCAACTTACATTACCATAAAAGCCGGCGGACGCGGCGCAGTGCGCGAGGTAGCAGAATTAATTCTTAAGGCACAAGGTAAATGGGATGGGCTTGTAGGATTATATGATACCTAAAAGAAAAGTTTACAGTTTACAATGTTTAGCAGTTTACAGTTTATTATTTTTCCTGACGCTATACGCTATACGCTATACGCTATACGCTGTGTGTTATGCCCAAGGCCAGAACGCGCAGGAATCAGATCAACAGATTATGGATTTTTCGTTAGCTAGCTTTGGTGAAAAAGGCAAGAAGGCATGGGATCTTTCGGGAAAATCCGCGGATATATTCCAAGATGTAATAAAACTTAAAGATGTAATCGGCAATCTCTATGGTAAAGAAGAAGATGTCAAACTTACTGCTGACAAGGGAGATTTTGATAAAACGCAGGGCAAGATACACCTTGAAGATAATGTGATAATTACCACATCAACCGGAGCTAAGTTAACCACGGATTCTTTAGATTGGGACAGAAAGAACCAGCTTGTTACTACCAAAGATGCGGTTAATATAGAAAGAGGCAATATGGTTACTACGGCAAGCGGTGCGCACGGTGAGCCCGATTTGAAAAAGGTCAGCCTCCAGAAAGACGTTACCGTAAATATTAACCCCGTTGCCGATGAAAAGAGCCAAGAGCCCGCTGTCAAGAAAAAGATTGTGATTACCTGCGATGGGCCGCTGCAGATAGATTATGAAAAAAATGTTGCTACCTTTAATAATAATGTCAAAGTGGATACCCAGGATGCTTTAATTGACAGCGATATAATGGATGTCTATTTTGGCAAGTCGACCAAAGATGCCTCTGGTTTAAAAAAGGCAGACTCGGATGTGGGTAGTGCTTTGGGTGGTAGCACTATGGGTAGTAAAATAGATAAGATTATTGCGCGGGGCAATGTTAAAATTACGCGAGGAGAGAATGTCTCCTATAGTGATGAGGCAACTTACAATGCTTTGGATAAAAAGATTATCCTTTCGGGTAAACCCAAATTGATTATATATTCCGGGGAGGACATAAATGCATCTTTTGGAAATTAAAGGTTTATCCAAATCTTATGATGGCAGAGAAGTGGTAAAAGGCGTGGACCTTTCTGTTAAACGCGGTGAAATAGTGGGGCTCCTGGGCCCGAATGGCGCAGGTAAGACCACCACATTCTATATGGTTGTTGGCGTCATTGCGCCTAATGCCGGCTCTATTATATTCGATAATTATGATATAACTTCTCTACCCATCCATGCACGCGCACGTTTTGGCATAGGTTATCTTTCTCAGGAGCCGTCTGTTTTTAGAAAACTGACCGTTGAAGAAAATATTATGGCTATCTTAGAGACGTTACCTATAAATAGAGCGGAAAGAAAACACAGGTTAGAGAGTTTACTTGAGGAATTAAATATCGCCCGCCTTGCCAAAAACAGGGCCTATACATTATCGGGCGGTGAAAGAAGGCGTTTGGAGATTACCCGCGCATTAGTCACTAATCCTTCTTTTATACTTTTAGACGAACCCTTTTCCGGTATCGACCCTATTGTAGTGAATGAAGCGCAGGAAATTATTAAAGAATTAAGGGATAGAGGCCTGGGTATTTTACTTACCGACCATAATGTCAGAGAGGCGCTATCCATAACAGACAGGGCTTATTTAATCGCTGACGGGAGAATCCTTATTTCCGGAACAGCTGATGACCTCATTAATAATCCCCAGGCGCGAGAAATATATTTGGGTGAAAAGTTCAGGATGTAAGCGAGGACATAAGTTATGGAGCTTTATATTAATAATAAGAATAATAATGTAAGTGTAAGCGACATAACTTATCCGTCCGAACTTATCCCGACGAATGTGTAAAAATTTTATTCTAAAATTTTTACACATTATATGAGTCGGGATCCCTGTAGCTAAGCACTTCGTAGATTTCTTCGAAATCTACTCGTAGCTGCGGGATTAATTCGCACTTATAACTTACTCACACTTTTAGTGTTCGTAAGTTATGTGCTCATTTATGAAAACGGAAGTTAAAAAATTAGATACCAGTAAAAGAGAAATTAGCATTGAAGTAAGCGGCGATATCGTCAAAAATAAATTCGAAGATGTTTTTAATCAAATTTCAAAAGAGGCGAAGATCCCGGGTTTCAGGCCCGGCCATGCTCCGCGCGATATTTTGGAGAAAAAATATTCCTCTCATGCGCAGGAACTTGTAATGAAGGAGTTAATACCCCAGTTATATAATCAAGCAATTGATAAAGAAGGGCTTGAGGTTTTAGAATTACCAAGTATATCTGATGTAAAATTAGACAGAACAACCCTCTCCTTTAAGGCCCGGGTAGAGATAAGTCCTGAGATTCCGGTTAAGAATTATAAAGGCATTAAGGTGACTTATAAAAAGATTGAAGTGAGCCCTGAGGCGATAAAACGCAATATCGATTCTCTAAAAGAAGCAAGAAAAATAGACCCCGTTAGAAACACCGAATCTATAGGAGAGGAAAACAAGGTTTCTAACGGGGTAGATGTTGTAGACGATAATTTTGCCAGGAGCTTAGGCTATCCGAATCTTACCGAATTAGAGAAAGCAATGGAAAAACAGATTTATATTCAGGAAGAAAACCTGCAAAGGCAAAAAATAGAAAAGGAAATCATAGGCACTATTACCGCAGGCCTGGATTTTAAATTGCCGCAATCCCTGGTTAACCGGCAATTACAGGATTTAGTAAGGCAGGCTAAATTAGACCTGGCGTTAAAAGGCCTTTCGCGCGAGAAGATCGAAGAACAACAAAATTCATTAGTTCAACAGTTAGAGCCTGAAGCTAAAGCTCAGGTTAAGGTCTATTTGGTAATGGCAGCGATTGCCAAGAAAGAGAATATTCCCATAGATGACCATATGCCTCATAAGGCGATGGAGTTTTTATTAAGAGAAGCGGATTGGGCAGAATCGGCTTAAAAGGTTACGGTAAAGAAGCCCGTATCGGTAAACGGTTAAGGTAACGTAAAAAAAATAAAAGACGAAAAACGTAACCGATGGACGAAACGGGTATCGTAACCATAACCGTATAACGTAACCCAACTTATTAACTAAGTAAAATTACAATACGGAGGTGAATAATGAGTGTTAAGATGCAGACACTAGTACCTATGGTTATTGAGCAGACATCACGCGGTTATGAGCGGGCCTATGATATCTACTCAAGGCTGTTAAAGGACCGCATTGTCTTTATCGGCACTCCCATCGATGATAATGTAGCAAACTTAATCATTGCCCAGATGCTATTTTTACAGATGGAGGATGCGAATAAAGAGATAAATGTTTATATTAATTCACCGGGTGGTTCAGTAACCGCAGGCCTGGCAATATACGATACCATGCAGTTTATAAAGCCCGATGTAGCTACTTATTGTGTGGGCCAGGCAACCAGTATGGGGGCGCTGCTTTTGTGCGCGGGCACAAAGGGTAAGCGTTTTACTTTACCAAATTCGCGGATTATGATTCATCAACCCTGGGGAGGCATTCAGGGAGCAGCCGAGGATATTTCTCGGCATGCCAAAGAAATTTTAAAATTGCGTGACCGGATAAATGAAATTTTTTCTCTGCATACGAAGCAGCCATTGGATAAGATTCAAAAGGATACAGACCGCGATTACTTTATGTCCGCCGAAGAAGCAAAAGAATACGGGCTTGTAGATGAAGTGATTGCGGTTAAAAAGAAATAATTAGGTTCCTCAATCTTAAAATTACGGAGGTTTTTTATGCGTAAGAATTATTTATTGACCCCAGGCCCCACACCTTTACCGCCGCAGGTCTGCGAAGCCATGGCGCGGCCAATTATTCATCATCGCACTCCCCAATTTCAAGCAGTATTAAAAGAAGCTACAGAAGGCCTAAAGTATGTCTATCAAACTAAAGGCGACGTCTTTATATTAGCCTCTTCCGGCACGGGTGCAATGGAGGCAGCTGTGGTAAATTTATTGTCAGGCGGCGATACAGCCATAACTATCCAGGGCGGTAAATTCGGCGAGAGATGGACGGAGATTTGTAAAAGTTATGGTATAAATACTGAAATTATTGATGTGGAATGGGGAAAAGCCGTTTTGCCTGGCGAAATAGAAAGAAGGCTCAAGGCAAACCCTAAGATAAAAGCAGTCTTTACAACGTTGTGCGAAACTTCCACCGGCGTAGTCAATGATATTGCGGCCATTGGCAAGGTAGTAAAGGATACCTTTGCAGCGTTAGTGGTAGATGCGATAAGCGGATTAGGAGCAATTGATTTACAAACTGATGCCTGGTTTTGTGATGTGGTGGTTTCGGGTTCGCAAAAAGGCCTGATGTTACCTCCGGGACTAGGTTTTATTTCTGTGAGCCAAAAAGCCTGGAAGTTAATAGAAGGTTCTCGCTGTCCTAAATATTATTTTGATTTAAAAGTTGCAAAAAAGGCGCTTGATAAAACCGATACGCCATTTACACCTGTAATAACTTTAATTATTGCCCTCTGTGAATCTCTAAAAATGATAAAGCAGGACGGCCTGGATAATATTTTCTTGCGCCATAAAAAAATGGCGGATGCCACGCGGGCTGCAATGAAGGCAATAGGACTAGATTTATTTGCATCCACCGTAGCTTCTGATGTAGTGACAGCAGTAAAGGTGCCGCAAGGTATAGATGGAGAAAAAATGGTCAAGACCATGCGCGATACTTATGGTGTAATCATTGCCGGCGGCCAGGCAGAATTGAAAGGCAAAGTATTTAGAATCGCCCATATGGGCTTTATTGAAGAGTTTGATATTATTGTAGGTATTTCTTGTTTAGAAAAAGTTTTGGCGCAGATGGGTTATAAGTTTAAATTGGGCGCGGGCGTTAAGGCAGCAGAAGAAGTGTTTTTAAAAGGTTAAGGCTAAGGTTGAGGTTAAGAATAACCTAAACCTAAACCTAAACCTTGACCTCAGCCTCATTCTTTTAGGAGGGTTTAATGATGAAAATCTTAGTCAGCGATCCGTTATCCGAAGAAGGCCTGAAGATACTTAAGGACGTCAAAGAATTCCAGGTTGAGGTTAAGGTTGGACTAAAACCCGAAATGCTAAAAGAGGAAATTAAAGATTACGATGCGCTTATTGTAAGAAGTGCCACTAAGGTGACCAAAGATATAATTGAGCAAGCTGGAAAATTAAAAGTAATCGGCCGGGCAGGCGTAGGCTTAGATAATGTAGACTTAGAGGCAGCCACACAAAAAGGCATAATTGTCATGAATACGCCTCAAGGAAATACTATTTCTACAGCAGAACACACTATGAGTATGATTTTGGCGCTTTCCAGAAACATCCCCCAAGCCAATGCTTCTACAAAAAAGGGAGAATGGAAACGCTCTAAATTTATGGGTGTTGAACTTTATAATAAGGCATTAGGCATTATAGGATTAGGCAGAATAGGTACAGAGGTAGCCAAACGGGCTTTATCCTTCGGGATGAAGGTCCTGGCATTCGACCCGTTTTTATCGCGTGAAGTTGCGGAGAGCCTGGGCGTAAAAGTAGCCGAATTAAAAGATTTACTTGGGAGCTGCGATTATATTACCGTGCATACGCCGCTTAGCGAAGAAACAAAACATATGCTCTCCACTAAAGAATTCGGCCTAATGAAGACCGGTGTGCGCATAATTAATTGCGCCCGCGGCGGTATAATCGATGAAGCAGCATTATTAAATGCGATTAAAGAAGGTAAAGTTAGTGGCGCCGCCATAGATGTGTTTGAGAAAGAACCGCTACTACCTGATAGTGAACTACTCAAGTTAGATAATGTTATTACAACTCCCCATTTAGGCGCATCTACTAAGGAAGCGCAGGTTAATGTCGCCATTGAAGTCGCAGAAATTGTCCGTGATGCGCTCTTAGGCAAAGGTATACGCAATGCCGCAAACTATCCTTGTATAGAAGCGGAAGTTTGTAAATTCTTGGAGCCGTATATAAATTTAAGCGAGAAATTAGGAATCTTTTCCAGCCAATTAGTCGAAGGAAGATTCCAGGAACTAAATATAAATTACAGCGGCGATATTATACAATATGATTTAAGCCCGCTTACCATGTCTTTGGTTAAAGGAATACTTTCACCTATATTAAAAGAGACTGTAAACTTTATTAATGCTGTAAGCCTTGCCAAAGAAAGAGGCATAAAGATTAAGGAGGCAAAAACTTCTGAAGAGGAAGAATTTGTTAACTTGATTCAATTGGAGATAAAGACAGACAAAGGGACAAGAGTAATCGGCGGCACCCTCTCTGCTAATAAACAGCCGCGCATTGTGAAGGTCGATGACTATTACGTGGAAGTTTCACCATCAGGCGAGTTGATTTTGATACAAAACTGGGATAGGCCGGGGATTATTGGTAACCTGGGCACACTCCTGGGTAAACACAATATCAATATTGCAGCCATGACCTTTGGCCGTGAAAAACCCGGCGGAAGAGCTATTACTATATTGAACGTGGATAGTCCTGTATCATCTGAAATTCTGGATAAGATAAAGAAAACTGAAAATATTTTAGCAGTGAAAATAATAAGGCTATAATGATAAGAAAAACTTTTTTTATATTATTTCTTCTACTACCTACTACCTACTACCTACTACCTACTAATGTAAGTGCCCAGGAAATCACTATACTATACACCGGTGAGACGCATGCCATGCTTTATCCCTGTAATTGTCCTAAAGAGCCAGACGGAGGTGTTGCTCGCCGAGCCACTTTGATTAAACAGTTAAGACAAAAGAACCCTAATACCTTGGTTTTGGATTCAGGCGGGTTTTTTGCCGGCGGCCTTCAGGATGAATATACCCAGAATACTGCATTGGATATGCAGCGCGCCTGCGTAAATCTCAAGGCAATGGAATCAATGAAATATGATGCCTTGACAATCGGAGACGATGAATTTAATTTTGGTAGAGATTTTTTAGAGGAAAATATTACGAAGACAAATCTGGCCTTTCTCTCTTGCAATATTTCTGACACAGCCAAATTGCCGGGATTGTTTAGGCCTTATATTATAAAAGAAGTCTCAGGCATTAAAATCGGCATAATTGGAGTGACTACTCTTTTAGCTGTGCAAAAGGCAAGCGGATTTAAATTTATAGAGCCGAGATTAAGGGTTAAGCAGGCTGTGTCAGAATTAAAGAAAAATAATGTAAATATTATCGTCCTCTTAAGCCATCTGGGTGAAAGCGAAGATTTAAATTTAATAAAGGACTTCGAAGGTATAGATATCCTTATCGTAGGACATAGCCGGGAGAAAAAAGAACCTTTCACTAAAATGGGCCGCACTTTAATCTTAAGGCCTGCCTGGCAGGGCCGCAGGCTCGGTAAGCTAACTTTAACTGTAGAAGATAATCAAATAGCAGATTATAAAGTAGAAGATTTAGGCCTTTCCGATAAAATAACCAATGACCCTGATATACTTTCTATTCTACCGCGTTGTTTTTCTGATAATAATTGTAAACAGGAAGGCCTGATAGGTATATGCCAGGACCCCGGCACACTAAAATCTCAGTGCATATTTGTTAAAGCATCTAAAGTCCCACTTTTGATTATTACCACGAAGCTCTGTAGTGTATGCAATACCGAAGGAGTGGTGAAGTATTTAAAGACATTATTCCCTGGTTTAGTTACCTCTTACCTATATTATCCTCAAGCCCCCACTACTAAGCTAATCAACGATTTTGGGATTAAGGCTCTGCCGGTTTTTCTTTTAGGAAAAGAATCAGAGCGAGAGAAGGGGTTTGATAAGTTAAAAGAAAATCTAGAGATGAAGGGTAATTTTTATATGGTAAAGCCTCAATTCAGCGGCATTGCTTATTTTCTGGAAAGAAAAAATATAAAAGGAAGGTTAGATTTATTTATAAGTTTATACGATAAGAATACCTCTGCTTTATTGGATATGATAAAAGAATTTAATCCTATAGTCCACTTTTTAGCCGTCGAGAAAGCCAAGGATAATTTCGCAGCGAAGGACGGAAACCTTGAGGTTGAAGAATACCTGCGCAGCGTGTGTGTCCAAAAATATTATCCTGCAAATTTCTGGGATTATATTAGCTGCCGGGGGGAATTTATAAACACTTCATGGTGGCAGGATTGCTTAAATAAATTGGATACAAACAAAATAATGGTATGTGCGCAGGGTGAGGAAGGTAAAGAACTTTTAAGAGAAAATATAAATCTGAATAAGGAGTTACAGATTATATCCGGGCCTGCTTATCTTTTGGATAATCAGGAGATATTTGGTTCGCAAGGCGTGCCCAAAAAGGAAGAATTTAAAAAGATAATAAAGAGGTGAAAAATGACTCATAAACCCAAGATATACATTATTGATGTCACTAACCGCGATGGGGTTCAGACTTCCAGGATTTGTCTTTCTAAATTAGAGAAAACAATGATAAATTTGTATTTGAATGAGATGGGTGTATTCCAGTCGGAATTTGGTTTTCCCGTTACTCGCCATGATACAAATTACTTAAATGCTAATTTAGAGTTAGCCAAGATTGAGGTGCTTTCTCCTATCCGGTTAGGAGGGTGGTTGAGAGCAACCAGGGATGATGTGAAGACTGCTTTTAAGCTTGTGCCGGGAATAAAGCACGTGAATTTATCTATTTCGACTTCCGACCAGATGATTATCCATAAATTTAAGGGAAAGTTGGATCATGCGTCGGTGATAAAAGAGATGATTGAGGCAGTCAAAGATGCGCGCAAATCAGGAGCTGAATCTATAGGCGTAAATGCAGAGGATGCTTCGCGTACCCGGATGGATTATCTCATCGAATTTTCCCGGGCAGCTAAAGAGACAGGCGCAGACAGGATCCGTTATTGTGATACATTGGGATACGATACGCCCTTTACGATTTATGAGCGCATAAAACGGATTTCCGAGGAAGTCAGGATTCCCATTGAGATTCATTGCCATAATGATTTGGGACTGGTGGTAGCAAACTCTATTGCCGGAGCAAAAGCAGCCTGCGACAGCGGCCTGGACGCTTACATTAATACCTGTGTTAATGGCATGGGTGAGCGGGCAGGCAATGCGGATCTAATCTCTGTAATTCTCGCTATAAAATATGGTAGCGGTATGCAGGATTATCCTCTTGATGAGCGGATAGATCTAAAGATGGCCTGGAAGATTTGTAAATATGCCTCTTATGCCTTTGGCGTGCCCATACCTATAAATCAACCCGGCGTGGGCTCAAATGCCTTTGCCCATGAGTCAGGCATCCATGCGGACGGGGCTTTAAAGGACCGGCGTAATTATGAACTTTATGATTTCGAGGAATTAGGCCGGGGTGAGCCCGAGATGATTGAAACCGGACGCAAGATTACCGCGGGTGAATATTCAGGAATCAAGGGTTTTAGAAACGTCTATGAAAAATTAGAAGTTGTTTTTCGCGATGACCAGGAAGCGATTCAGATTTTGGAATTAGTGCGTTATGCCAATGTGCATAATCAAAAGCCGCTCGTGGACGATGAATTAAAATTTATTGCTAAGCATCCGGATATTGCCCGCAAGATTTTTACCATGACACCATGAATCACATTGCTAAACTGCTAAACTGCTAAACTGTTTAACAATGTAACAATGTAACAATGAATACGATAATAGTAGGCACGCAGTGGGGAGATGAAGGTAAAGGTAAGATTATTGATATCTTATCTAAACAAGTAAATTATATTGTCCGTTATCAAGGCGGTAGTAATGCAGGGCACACCGTTGTCACGGACGGCAAAGTTTACATCTTTCATCTTATACCTTCAGGTATTTTGCATAAAGATAAGATTTGCTGTATAGGTAACGGCGTAGTAGTTGACCCTCAAGCGCTAATAAAGGAAATTAAAGATTTAGCGAAAGCCGGTATCCATATTGGCCGGCGCTTAAAAATTTCATCCCTCGCCCATGTAATTTTACCTTATCATAAAATCCTGGACCAATTACGCGAAACAAGAAGGGCAAATAAAATAGGGACAACCGGAAGAGGCATCGGCCCTTGCTATGCGGACAAAATCAATCGCTGCGGCATAAGGATGGCCGATCTTTTAAGCCCGGGTGTTTTTAAAGAAAAATTAAAGGATAATTTAAAAGAAAAGAACGAAATTTTTAAGAAGGTTTATCAGCAGGCGGGATTTAACTTTAGCTCAATTTACAAAGATTATTTAAATTACGGTAAGTTCCTTTCTAAATACATATGCAATATTGCTTTATTATTAAATAATGCAACCCTTGATAAAAAAGACATTCTTTTTGAAGGTGCTCAGGGAACGTTCTTGGATATTGATTTCGGGTCCTATCCGTTTGTTACTTCTTCTTCAGCAACTGCAGGTGGAGCCTGCATTGGCACAGGCGTATCGCCGGTAAAAATAGATAAGGTAGTGGGCGTAGCAAAGGCTTATACCACAAGAGTAGGAGAAGGGCCTTTCCCTACCGAATTTCCACCTTCTTTCGCAAAATTGATTCGGGAAAAAGGAAGCGAATTTGGCGCCACTACCGGCAGGCCGCGCAGATGTGGTTGGTTTGACAGTGTAATGGTAAAAGAAGCAATTTTATTAAATAGTATATCAGAATTGGCAATAATGAAATTAGATGTCTTGGATGGCCTTAAGACTATAAAAATATGTATTGCCTACAAATATAAAGGAAAATTATTCCAAGAATTTCCCGATGATTTAGAAGCGGGAAAGTTTGCCTTGCCTGTATATAAAGAAATGCCTGGCTGGGAGAGTACAATAAATAAGGTAAGACGTTATCAAGATTTGCCTTTGAATGCCAAAAGATATATATCAAGACTACAGGATATTCTGAATACCAAGATTTCTATGGTCTCAGTGGGTTCATCCCGGCAAGACACTATATTTATATAAATGAAGCCACAACTTATGGAAGTTCTTAAGAACGACATAAGTTGTAAGGTTGAACTTACCCACACACCCAGCCAGCATAAATAGATGGCTATGGTTTTTCTGAGTGTGGGGTTAAATTCGCAGAGATAACTTACTCACACTTTTGGTGTTCGTAAGTTATTGAGCTCATTTAAAACCTCTTGACTAAACTCATTGACTATGTTATATTTAAGTTCCATTCTTAGAAAGAGAAAAATAGCCTTCATTTATATAATAGGCTGTCACGAAACTCGTGCC
>DCOU01000083.1:0-4519 GCA_002322525.1 Candidatus Omnitrophica bacterium UBA1562
TTAATAATAGTAAAATAAGGTCAAAAATTAACATAGTAGTGTTTATAAAAGGCGTAAGGATGGTTTGCGCTTTGCCTTATCGGATAGGCAAGTGCCCCACTTTCTGTGGGGGTTTCCCGCCCAAAAGCCTTCCTTTTAATAGGAGTAGTTTATTGGAAAAACGTTTGTCGTTTTAGTTGTCATTTGTGATGAAGAATTGTGATATAATGGATTTGTCTCGTTTAGTTAAAGAGGCACTTAATTTGTAGTCGTAACTTGTAATTTTAAAGAGGCTCAACAAAGGAGGAATAAAAATAAACAGCTGTATGAGATGCGGAGAGAAATTTCAACATAATTATTTGGTAGCAGTTTTTAAAGTGACAAAGGAAAAAAGAGAAAGATTAATAGTATGTTTGAAATGCAAGGGTATTTTAAGTAAGAAGGATAAATAAACCAGGCACCCTTTCTCTATGAATATTTTTGTGGGTAATCTTTCGTTTGACGCTACTGAAGCTGATGTCAAGAAGCTCTTTGAAGGTTTTGGTAGCGTTGCTTCTGTTAGGATTGTGATGGAAAAGAAAGGAACTAAATCCAGGGGGTTCGGGTTTGTCCAGATGCCTGATGAGCAGGAGGCGCTCGCTGTGATATCCGCTCTCAACGGCAAGGATTTTATGGGCCGGCTTCTTAATGTCAATCCGGCGCGCCCTAAGCCCGCAGCAGAGCAGGATAAGGGTGAAGCAAAAAGGATTCGTTCCGAAATTAAGGCTGAAGGCCAAGGGTATCATAGAGAAGAGAAGGATCGGAAAGATGCCTGGTATAACCCGGTTTTTAATAAGAAAAGAGGTAGATATAAAACAGGGAGGCGTGCGCGCAGCTTTATGAAACGGCGTGCTGCATCCGGAATTGTGCAGGAGGCAAGCCTTAAGCGGGAGAGCCGGGAGAATCCTATGCGTTGGCGTAAGAAATATGAGCAGCCTAAGCCTTGGGAAAAAAGCCAGGGGAAACCTAAGCCCTGGAAGAAAGCTGATGGTGAATATAAGTCGCGGAGGAAAGCCGAAGATAAGCCTAAGCCTTGGAGGAGGAACGCAGGAAAGGCTAAACCTTGGCGTAAAACTAGCAAGCGCCCGCGTCCGCACCAATCACGGATCCAAAGCCGCAGAAAACCCGGGGGCTATACAAGATGAACCCCGCACCTTCTAAAAATTCAGAAAATAATAAGAATGGATCTTATGAAGGTGAGGCGATAAATTTTAAAAATAAAGAAGGTGCGGGGTGAAACTGAAATTAAATGTTTATCCAATAATCCCGGATATGGAAGAGGGGATTGCGCAGATTTTTCAGAAAGCAGTGGATAATCGCGCCAAGATTTTGGAGATTGCTTATAGCGAAGCCGGTGATGGTGTCAAGAAACGCATACTGACTGAATTTTCTGAATAAAAAAGAAATCCGCCGGCTTTATACGTCCGCGGCCAGAAAACCTCGCCCTTTAGGGCAAGGATGAATAATGGCCGCTTGAGTATCAATTTCAAACAAACTACGGACTTTAAACCGGAGAAATTGATTCCCGCCTCAAAAAAACGGATAAAGGCTGGGGGAGGATTTCAGTATATTTCCGCTGGAAGGAGGGGCTATCCAAAAAGTAAAGACTTCATATAAAGGCAGGAAATGCAGATTTCCTCATTGCAAGCATATTTTAAGCATCTATAATCATGAAGAATATTGCCACGTCCACCTTGGCCAAGTTGTTCAGAAGCACAAGCAAAAGGTTTCTAAAATATGATGACGCATAAAACGCTTAATGTTAGTGGTCCAATACAAGGAACGAATCAGCCTGACAGGAGTTTCTACGGGCTGGGTATTGCGCCGAAGATCCTGGATATCTTAGAGCGCATAAAGTTTAAGATTCCGACGCCGATTCAGTTTAAGGCAATCCCCCTTGCGATTGAAGGCAAGGATGTTATCGGTATTGCGCAGACCGGCACCGGAAAAACTCACGCTTTTGCTATACCCATGGTGCAGCGCCTCGCAAAGATGAAAGGGGTGGGGTTGGTTCTTGCGCCTACGCGCGAATTGGCTGTCCAGATTGACGAGGCTTTTCAGGGGATAGCCCACTCATTCGGGATGAAGACCGCCTGCCTCATTGGCGGGGCTCCTATACAAGGACAGATACAGGCACTGCGTAAGAATCCCCGCATAGTTATTGCAACTCCTGGCAGGCTCCTAGACCATATGAGCCAGTGGAATTTTCTGCCGTCTGAAGTTGCGATGCTTGTGCTTGACGAGGCAGACCGGATGCTCGATATGGGGTTTGCCCCGCAGATTACAAAAATCCTTAAGTTTCTGCCGAAAGACAGGCAAACCATGCTATTTTCGGCGACTATCCCTAAAGAGATCATGCAGATAGCCGCTGCTTATATGAAGCTGCCGGTTTCTGTTGAAATTGCTCCCTCGGGGACTACGGTAGAACTCGTAACCCAGGAATTATTTATCGTCAAGAAAGAAGCGAAGTTGCGCCTCCTTGGCAAATTACTGGCGCAGTATCACGGCTCAGTCCTTTTGTTTTCGCGGACAAAACATAATGCGCGCAAGATTACGATGTCAATCCGGGATATGGGATATAGGGCGGCAGAGATACACTCTAACCGTTCCCTGGGCCAGCGCCGCGAAGCGCTCGACGGCTTTAAATCAGGCAGGTACAAGGTGCTTGTGGCCACGGATATTGCAGCCCGGGGTATTGATGTGATCGGTATAGAGCTGGTTATTAATTACGACCTTCCCGAAGATGCCCAAATTTATGTGCATCGTATCGGCCGCACCGCGAGGGCAGGGTGCCGCGGGCATGCGGTTTCTTTTGCCACCCCTGACCAGCGCCGCGATGTCCGGGATATTGAAAAACTTATCAGGTCTACTCTGCCCGTATCAAGATACCCCGAAATTCCTTCTGAAGAGTTTGCTGAATCGAGGCACGAGCCTTTACGGAAAAACGTAAAATGGCATCAAATCCACAGGCCAGAAGGCCGTGGTTTGGCCTCCTATGGCCAAAGCCAAAAGAGGTATAAATTTCGTCCGCATTAGCCCTCTTATGCCTTGGCGCGTCTATATCGTTGAATGTAAAGACGGCAAACTCTACACCGGCATAACCAATAATCTTACCCGGCGTATCAATGAGCACAATAGCGGCAATGGCTCTAGGTTCACAAAATACCGTTTCCCGGTGAGGCTCGTTTTTTCCCGCAGAGTTTCCGGCAGGCCAGAAGCATTAAAACGCGAAGCCCGGATAAAGCGCTTAACCAGGAGGGGGAAATTAGAATTGATCATAGGTAAAAAGGAAAGGCCAATCGCTAACAATTTCTTTAAAAAGAGTTATGTAAAGCAGGCATATAAAATAGATTTTATTTGCATATATTTTTTTGAGGGCTATAATTTTATTATAGGTTCAGAATAAGTTTATTGACAGAACTCTATTCTAGATATGAATATGGCGCCAGACTTATCCAAAAAAAGATTAAGATTGAGAATTATAATACCGGTCTATCCGGCGTTTAATATCTATTCTCATCTCGCTAATAAGACTACGGCTTTGGGGCCGGTATGCGTTGCCAGCGCTGCGAATGAAATGGAAGGATGGGATGCTGAGATTATTGATGAAAACAACCTTCGCAGGCACGGGCCCAGAAGCGATTCGGTTGGAGCCGACCATGAATTTTTACAACGGATCAGACCCGCAGATGTTGTTGGATTTTATGGCGGACTGACAAGCACTATACCCAGACTCTACGAAATAGCCCGCTTTTATAAAGATAAGGGGATTATGACTATCGCCGGGGGCCAACATTTTGTTAAAGATAATATAGTCGAGGCATTGAATTCCTGCATTGACTATGTGGTTATTGGTGAAGGAGAAGAGACCATTAAAGAGCTTCTGGGAGCTATAGAGGGAAAACGAGATGTAAGTGAAATTAAAGGCATTGTTTATCTAGACAACGGAAAGGTCACCCATACTCCCAAAAGAGCGCCTATAACTGATTTTAACAAGCTGCCTTTACCGGATTTCTCCCTGGTGCGTTATGCCAAGATTAAAATTTATCCTGTTGAAAGGATACGCGGCTGTGGTATGGATTGCGAGTTTTGCACTGTAAAAGGAAAGCCCCGGCATGCTCCGCCTGAAAGGCTTCTTGAACAGATCAGTTTTCTCGTGGAGACGCAGGATGCCAGGTATTTTTTTGTTGTTGATGACCTTTTCGGACAAGAACGGGATGAAACCATAAGGTTCTGTCAAATGCTTGGGGATTATCAAAAAAATATAGGTATAAGGCTGGATGTGACCGTTCAGATAAGGCTGGATAAAGCCAAAGACCCCCAACTTCTTTCTGCGATGCGCCAGGCGGGTATTAACACGGTGGCCATCGGTTTCGAATCGCCTATCGAAGAAGAGCTAAACGCAATGAATAAGCATCTCAGGCCCGAAGATATGCTAGCCATGGCAAATGTATTTCATAAATTCGGATTTTTATTACACGGCATGTTTATTTTTGGCTAT
>DCOU01000083.1:4585-5185 GCA_002322525.1 Candidatus Omnitrophica bacterium UBA1562
CGGCATGTTTATTTTTGGCTATCCGGTAAAAGAAGGCGTGAATTTTAAAATGTCGGCAAGGGAGCGAATAAGGCGTTTTAAAAACTTTATCAGGAAGGCTAAAATTGACACAATACAAGTTTTGTTGGCGGGCCCTCTGCCCGGAACAGAATTAAGGCGTAGGCTTGCCATGCAAAACAGGCTTTACCCGATCCGGGATGTTGGCTGGGAATATTATGACGGAAACTTTCCCCTGTTCGAACCGGATGAACCCATGACTGCCGAAGAAATGCAGTCTTCTGGCAGAAAGATTATGGGAAAATTTTACCAATTTAAACGTATGTTTATGATAGTGCTAAATATATTTTCTTTTCCTGCCCTCATTTTCTCTTTGCATAATATTAAATCGGGATGGAGAAGATGGTACCGGCCATGGCGTAATGACTTGATTTGTTTTGGCGGATGGATTGTTATGAAGAAATGGGCAACACAGTTTAAAAAAGATAAGTTTCTTGAAAGATTACAAAAGGCAAAAGAACGCCTAAAAGTTAAAGGAGCAGTTTAAGTAGATTTTTGTGCCCAAAATGTGTCCATTTAACATGACTTTGTTAAAAATGCATT
>DCOU01000083.1:5348-8526 GCA_002322525.1 Candidatus Omnitrophica bacterium UBA1562
AAAATTAACATAGTAGTGTTTGTATTTTATTATCCTTATTTTATCACCTCTGTTTTACTCTATAGCGGTGAATGCACGAAAAGGATAGATGATTTTTTATGGAAACATATAGAATGACGCAAGATTTAGTCATTACTAAATTATTCAGCAATGCGGCTTCTAAATTCTCAGGACAAATATCTCTGCAGATTGAGAAGGATGGGCACTGGGAAAAAATCAGTTACAGGGATTTAGAGGCCCTTAGCCGCAAAGTAGCTGCTTTCTTAATAAAGGAAGGATTTAAAAAAGGAGAGCGCAGCGCCATTATTTTAGAGAACCGGCCAGAATGGGCCATGATTTATCTGGGTATGATGTATGCGGGCCTGGTGTGCGTGCCTTTGGACCCCGAGTTTTGCCCGGAGGAAATAAAGAATCTTATCGGAGATAGCGAAACAAAGGTTGTTTTTTCTTCTTATGATTTATTTGTTAACAAGATAAAACCGGTTATCGCAGGCAGCCTGATTAAATCCGTAGTCTTAGACGCCGCGGGAAAAGAGGAAAAAGGGTTCTATAATTTTTCTGACATAAAAAACATTCCGTCGGAGGATATCCCCTGGCCGGTCCTCCTGCCGCAGGATATTGCTTCTCTGATTTATACCTCAGGCACAACCGGTAAGCCCAAGGGGGTTTTATTAAGCCACAATAACCTGTGCTCAAATTTTATGAGCATCAAAAAATTCAATCTGATATTGCCGTCGGATAATTTTTTATCCATACTGCCTTTATATCACACCTATGCATTTATGGTAACTTTACTGGTTCCACTTTTAGGCGGAGCAAAGGTTACCTATTGCGCAAGTTTTAAGCCTGAGGATTTAGCCCGGATAATTAAGGAAACAAATGTCACTTTCTTGGCAGGCGTGCCTCAACTTTTCTCTCTGCTGCACAAGGCTATTTTTGAGAGGATAAAAAAGATTCCTTTGTTCTTTCAGCCTTTTATTTTTCCATTTATTAAGCTTAAACTACACAAACAACTGGGAAGTTTGCGGATTTTAGTCAGCGGCGGGGCAAGGCTTGAGCCAAATATCGGCCGGGATTTATTTAGTTTGGGGATTAAAGTAATCGAAGGATACGGTTTAACCGAGACTTCTCCCGCGGTAACCTTAAACCCGCCGCAAAATTTAAAATTTGGTTCCGTAGGAAAACCTATACCTGATGTCCAGATAAAGATATTTAATCCTGATAAAGAAGGGATTGGACAGGTGCTTATTAGCGGGCCCAATGTTATGGAGGGGTATTTTAAGCATCCGGAATTAACCGCTGAGGTTATAAAAGATGGATGGTTTTATTCCGGAGACGTGGGTTATCTGGACAAAGAGGGGTATCTTTTTCTAGCGGGTAGGGAGAAAGAGGTTATTGTATTGAGCTCTGGAAAAAATATTTATCCGGAGGAATTGGAAGAATATTACCTGCGCAGCCCTTGCATAAAAGAGATATGTATTATATCGCGCGAAGAAAAAAGCTTTGGCCATCCCAGGGATTCGCTTTATGCGGTGATAGTCCCTGATTTGGGATTCTTTAACCAACTGAAAAAAACCGATATCCGTGAAAAAATCCGCTGGGATTTGGATACTTTGGGTAAGGAACTCCCTTCCTACAAACATATTATGGGTTTTACGGTTACCAAAGAAGAACTTCCCCGTACAGTTTTGAAAAAGATCAAAAGATACGTCGTAAGAGAAAAATACATACAGGTGAAATTGCCAGAGGCAGCGCTTAAGGAGACAGTTTTTTCGCAAGAGGACCGGGAGATTTTAAGTAAAGATATCGCCAGAAAAATTACCCGCTATATTTCTTCAGAAGTAAATAAGCCCGTATATCTGGATAGCCATTTAGAGATAGACCTGGGGATCGATTCCTTAAGCAGGGTAGAATTGGGATTGGGCCTGGAGGCGCTTTTAAAGATAAAAATACCCGACGAGCTTCTTTATAGTATAGCTACGGTTAAGGGATTGATAACAAATATAGAAAATATAATGAAGGAGCCCGGCGTCATAATGCCGCAGCTGGAAGAAACACAGAAGGGTTGGGGCGAGATTTTAAGAGAAGCGCCGCCGCAGGAGATAATGGGAAAGATTAAGTTAGGCTTCGGGTTTTTAGAGAGGTCACTTACACGGTTATTTGAAGGTATCTTTTCATTTGTTTTCAGATTATTCTGGCTTTTAAGGATAGAAGGCAGGAGGAATCTGCCTTTGGACGGCCCGTATTTAATCTGTTCCAACCACGCCGGTTATCTTGACGGGTTCTTCATTTTCAGTAGCCTGCCTTTTAAGATTTCCGTGAAGACCTACTTTTTGGGCTATCAGCGTATCTTCGAACACCCATTATTCGGGTGGGCGAATAAAATATCCCGCCTGCTTTCCATTGACACCGCTACGCATTTGACCGAGGCAATGCAGGCAGTTTCTTTTGTCCTGTCGCAGAAAAATATTGTCTGCATTTTTCCTGAAGGGATGCGTTCAATAGATGAAAATGTCAAGGAGTTTAAGAAAGGCGTAGGGATTTTATTGCAGGAACTGAATATCCCCGTGGTCCCGGTATATATTCAGGGTTCGCATAAGAGTTGGCCCAGGGGTGCGCGTCTGCCGCGCTTCCATCCGGTAAAAGTCATCTTCGGGAAGCCGCTACACCGGCAACAGTTAGGTAATGACTACGAGACGATTGCCCGGGGCCTGCGCGAAGAGGTCTTAAAGCTTAAGCCGCTCTAAAATTAAGGGCTGTTAAAACAATAAAAGGAGGTGAGGTAAAATGGCAAAGTTTTTGATGTTGGGAAAGTATTCTGTAGAGGCGATAAAAGGAATTGCTGCTGAGCGCACCAAGAAAGTGGTCCAGACGATTGAGAATGCCGGCGGCAAGGTGAATGCGATGTATGCGTTATTGGGTAATTATGACCTGGCGTTTGTGGTCGATTTTTCTGGAATTACCGAGGTGATGAAGTCCTCAGTGGCTCTCACCAAATTGACCGGTATCGGCTTTACCACTTCTCCGGCCATCAGCGTAGAGGAATTTGACAGAGTAGCAGGTTAATCGTCAAGCTAAATAGGGCCTGTTCCCTTGCTCCGCCTACGGCGGGACCCCGCTATAGGTCGTAGCAGCAATAAAAAGGTGCCTGGCCCCTTTTTTGGTGCCTGGCACCTTT